>JAOZOC010000080.1:5633-10074 GCA_029933495.1 Bacteroidales bacterium | reverse complement strand
TTACCTCCCCAAATCTCTAAAGCCTTTCCAGATAATATTAAGATCGTTTACAATTTTATAATCTCTGGCATACAGCAGGTTTAGCCTTTCGGAGGTGTCGGAAGTAATATTCTTGTCTTTGATAACATCTGCCGGAAAAAGAACTCCGGGTCTTATCCCGGGAAGCATATTAAGATCATTAGTATAGGTTTTGTCATATCCTACCCACGATAATCTTCCAAACAGGACAAAGAAAATATTCTTAACAAATCCAAAGGGCCTTTTCATAAGAATAATTAAGAAAGGAGAAAGAGACAGAAATAACAGACTAACCACAATATCCAGAAATCTTTTACTGCGTCTGTTATTTGTTTTTGAAATAGAATCGAGCTCAATTATGTATATGTCCCCTGAAGTATTAATTGATTGACTTCCGATAATTGAAAGGCTTTCGGGAGGAGCAATTTTAAACTCCGTTTCTGTAGCACTAAATTCTGACATTTTGTCGATGATTTTCCGGGCTGGAATATCTTTAGCACAAAATATTACTTCATCTATTTTGTAGATGTTTATTATGTCATTTATCTGGTCGATATTACCTATAAATCCATCTTTATTCAATTGAGAGTCATCAACACTTACAAGTCCGATAAATCCAGGATTCATATCAGCAGTACGAAGAAGCGCAGCAACGCGCGCAGCCTCATCTTTGTTACCTATTACAGTAAAGCGGCGATTTGTTTTAATTCCGATTTTATAATTTTTAAAGCCGGCAAGATGAAGTATAAATCTGACGCTGACCATAGAAATCAATCCCCACGCTGCTCCAAAAAGAATCATCGCCCTTGAGAACCTGTAATCTTCCGGAAGCAATGCATATATGGTGAGAATTATGACCGTCCCGATGAACATCCCTTTAAAAACCTTAAGCAGTCTGACAGGCCTGTCGTAACCTCCGCTGAGGTAAACACTCATCAGCCAGATGAAAATATAAACAGGTATTGCAACACTCACAATATCCGAAGGATACTGACCTCCGGCAGGGAAGATAATAATGTGTTCCCAGTAATTTTTTATTCCTATAATTCCCCCAAGCAGAAGTAGTGTGTCCAACAATGGCAGTGCAACTCCCGAAAGGAAACGATTTAAAATAGCCAGCACAGCCCTGAAATAGATTGCAATATTTATGAGAAAAGAGAATGTTTTTGCATTTTTTTGAGAAAAGTGCTTCTCTGCAAAAATTATCATTGCTCTGTAAAAAACCATTACATAATTCACACTACTCTTTTTTGTACTCTCTCCCTTGTAGTGAATTATCCTGGCTTCGGGATAATAATAATTTTTGTAGCCGGCCTGGATTATACGATAGGAAAGGTCAATATCTTCTCCATACATAAAAAATGTTTCATCCAGCAGCCCGATCTTATCAAGAACAGTTTTTCGCAAAAGCATAAAAGCGCCTGATAGAATTTCAACCTCATTGGTCTCATCTTTATCAAGATAGCCGAGATGATATTTTCCAAATATTTTTGATTTTGGAAACAATCTTGAAAATCCGAATATCTTATAGAAAGCAACGGAAGGCGTAGGAAGCCCCCTTTTCGATTCGGGCAGAAAATTCCCTTTCCCATCAACCATCTTCACTCCCAAACCGCCTGCATCAGGATGAGAATCCATAAATTTGACAATCTTTTTGAATGTATCATCTTCCACAAGAGTGTCAGGATTAAGAAGCAATACATATTCTCCTTTCGACCTTTCAATTGCCTGGTTGTTAGCTTTTGAAAAACCAGTATTCTCCTTATTTGCAATTAGTAAAACTTCAGGGAACTTCTCTCTAACCATCTCTACCGAGCCGTCAACCGAATTATTATCCACCACAAAAACCTCAGCATCAACATCCTTGACAGACTTTCTGACAGAGTGCAGACACTGTTCCAGAAAATACTTCACATTGTAATTGACAATGATAACTGACAGCTTCATGCCACAAAAATAAGCAAACTTTGTTTTAAAGGCATATGCTTCTATAAATAATAATAATTATTTGTTTTTTTTGAATTATCCATTATTTATATAAATTTGCAAAAAAGTAAGTTAATACTTAAATTATGGCTCATATCGTAAATATGTCAGAAGCTGCATCCATTGCACTTCATGGAATGGTTTTCATAACAAGGTCGGGGAATGTTGTTAATGTACAGGAAATAGCTAATGTAACAGGCAGCTCCCGGCACCATGTTGCGAAGATAATGCAAAGGCTCGTCAAAGAAGGTTATCTTACTTCACAACGTGGCCCTTCCGGGGGCTTCTCATTAAAGAAAAAACCCCAGGATATTACCTTTCTGGAACTGTATGAGATAATTGAAGGCAAGGTAGATATGGGAATATGTCCGTTCGATTATCCGTATTGCCCCTTTGAAAATTGCATTTTCAGTGATCTTACTTCCAGGCTAACGAATGAATTCCTTGACTATATGAGAAATCAAACCCTTGATAAATATATCAACTTTAAACTTAAGGCAAAATAGATTGTTTTAGTTAATTTTGCTAGAGTTTAATCTAAAATGCAATTATTATGTCTGAATTAATCAATAATAATAAAGATAAGTTACAGCATCTTATTGATTATGCCATTGGGATGCTTGATGGTGAGAGTGGAGCAGTTCTGTATCGCAAGTATAAATCTGTTCTGGAAGAGGTCACTCCAGGGGACGTAATCACTATCGTCGATGAGTTGGTAAGAACCGAAGAGGAGATGGACGATATAAAGAGAACGACAAATAAGATTCTCAATATCTTTTATAAAACAATAAAAAGCTTTGGCCGTTTTGAACCTGAACCCGGAACATTCATCTATTACCTGATGAAGGAAAACCGGGAAATGGAGAAAAAGATGGAGAATTTCAAGGTAAACATAAAGAAGATTTTCGCCAATAAAGACCCAAAAGCAGAATTAAAATTAAGAAGAGAGGAAGTAAAGTCCGATTTAATCGAACTTCTTGAATATGAAAAGCACTGGGTAAAAAAAGAAAACATTTTATTCCCCTATATTGAGAAATATTTTGATAATTACCGGTGTGTCAGCGTTATGTGGTCGATGCACGACGATTCACGTGAAAGCATTAAAACACTTCTCGACAATCTGGAACAAGATGAGCCTTTAATCAATGTTTTCAATATGAATATCGGCAAACTGTATTATTCGGTTTTGCCCGTTATTTTCAGGGAGGAATATATTCTTTATCCCATTGCTGCAAAAAAGATAAAGCAGTCTGATTGGGATGAGATGCTTGCGCAAAGCGAGGAAGAAGGATTTGCATTTATTGAGCCTCCTGAATCTTTCACAAAAGCATTAAAACATAAGGAAGATAAAAATATCGAACCTGTCAGTAATTTAGTTGACCTTGGGACAGGGGTACTTTCCGCTGATGAAATAATTCGCATTTTCAATCATTTACCAGTTGATATAACATTTGTGGACGAAGATGATGAGGTTAAATATTTTTCCACACCGAAAGACAGAATTTTTGGCCGCTCAAAGGCAATAATAGGACGAAAAGTACAAAACTGTCATCCACACGAGAGTGTGCATATTGTTAACGAAATCGTTGATTCATTCAAATCAGGGAAGAAAGATGTTGAATCCTTCTGGATCAGTTTCAAGGATAAATTTCTGCTTATTCAATATTTTGCAGTCAGGGATGAACAAGGCAGTTATAAAGGTGTTATTGAAGTAAGTCAGGATGTGTCGGATATCAGAAAGCTGGAAGGAGAAAAGAGACTATTGGATATGTAGATAGGACATTATAGAAGTAAGACATAAGATTTATAGTATAAGAGTTTTAGGATTTTATGTATAAATACTAAAGTAGTTTCATTATAGTTTCATCCTAAAAGAATATATAAATTGCATAATTATCAACAATAATACAAAGACTAAATAAAATGAAAAAAATAACTCTGATTATTGCATTAATGATTTTATTTGCCGGCACAGGCAAACTTTTCAGCCAGGATCCGGCAACAGCTTATGATCTTTCTCAGATCAACAAAGTGATTGATAAACTTTACACTAGTTTAACTTTCAAAAAGAATGAGGCACCTGCTATGACAAAACTAAAGGATATCTTTTACGGAAGAGGTATGCTGATTAACAATAATACCGGCCAACCAAAAAAATACACACTGCAGGAATTTACTTCTGTAATTGAAGGGCAGGTAAATGCAGGAAAAGTTCTGGCTTTCCGGGAAAAGGAGCTTTCGTCAGAAACTGAACTTTTCGGTAATATAGCCCACTGTTTCAGCACTTATGAGTCGGGATATATCCTTGCCGGAAGGGATGATTATATAATTAAAAGGGGAATCAATAGCATTCAACTGCTCAAAGTCAATGGCAAATGGCTAATCGTTTCCATTACATGGAATGAGGAGAATGAGGAGTTGAAACTTCCGGAAAAGT
>JAOZOC010000080.1:2374-5623 GCA_029933495.1 Bacteroidales bacterium | reverse complement strand
GAATAATCCGGAGAAAATTACAAAATTCAAATTGCAAATTTCAAATAAATTTCAATGTTTCAATTATTTAAAACTCCAAAGGAGTTAAACACAAAATCATATCTCCCGATAATACTGACATTTCTGCTTTTTGCAGGATATAATACCGAAGCCCAGAAGGAAGATGTTAATATTGCAATATTGGAAACTACGGATGTTCATGGGAGTTTTTTCCCTTACGACCTTGTCAGGCAAAGAACATCGTATGGAAGTATGGCGCAGGTTTCTACCTATGTAACCAATTTAAGACAACAGGATTCAACTGATATTATTTTGCTCGACAACGGTGATATTCTCCAGGGGACCCCTGTGGTTTATTATGCCAATTTTATTCAAAAGGATAGCGTTAATCCAGTGGCCGACATGCTTAATTATATGCAGTATGATGCTGAAACAATCGGCAATCATGATATTGAAGGCGGGCATAAGGTTTATGACAGCTACCGGAGACACATTAAGTTTCCTCTTCTTGGCGCCAACGCAATAGATTCGGTGACAGGTGAGAGTTATTTTAAACCATATACTATTATTGAGCGTAAAGGAGTGAAAGTAGCAATTCTTGGTTTGGTGACACCTTCCATTCCAAACTGGTTACCTTCAAGTTTGTGGTCGGGAATGTATTTTGATGATATGATAGTTTCTGCCCGAAAATGGGTTAATATTATCCAGGAAAAAGAAAAACCCGATTTGATAGTTGGCCTTTTCCATGCAGGGTTGAACCCGGAATATGGTGATGCTGACCCAAACGCTCCCTTCAATGAAAATGCCAGCCTCCTTGTTGCTGATCAGGTTCCCGGTTTTGATATTGTCTTTAGCGGACACGACCATCAAAAAAAGGTCCGTGTGATTCAAAATATAAACTCGAAGCAAGTGCTTATTCTAAATGCCGGAGCACACGCAAAATATGTTGCAAGGGCAGATATCTTGTTCCATTGGGATCAGAATAAAAAATCGTGGCATAAAACACTGTCAGGCTCACTCATTCAGATGAAAGATATTCCACCCGATTCTGGATTTATGAAGAAGTTTAACTACTGGTTTGAAGATACAAAGAGTTATGTCTCTGAAGAGATTACTGTTCTGGATTCCGATATAAAGGCAGAAGACGCTCTTTATGGATCATCGGCATTTGTGGATATGATTCACAAGGCACAACTGGAGATAAGCGATGCTGATATTTCATTTGCTGCACCATTTTCCATTTCTGCTGTTCTGAAAAAGGGGTCTTTTACAAGGGCCGATCTTTTTAATCTATACAGGTTTGAAAACTTCCTATGTACTATCAAACTCAAAGGCAGCGAGATAAAGAAATATCTGGAATACTCTACCGATTTATGGTTCGATACTATTATTAATGACAGAGGCACCTGGTTGCTTCTAAGTGACAAGGATAACAACAAAGAGAATTATATAAAACTAGAAAATGCATATTACAACTTTGATTCGGGGGCAGGTATTCGTTATATCATCACTCCTGATGCTGAAAAAGGCTCAAGAGTAGAGATTATCTCAATGGCTGATGGTTCACCGTTCAATATGGATGAAACATACACCATTGCTTTAAATTCATACAGAGCAAACGGAGGTGGTGGTCATTTAACTGATGGAGTGGGACTTTCTAAAGAGGAGTTGAAGGTGCGCCTTATAAATTGCACTAATGATGATTTCAGAAACCTTTTAGGAGAATGGCTATCAAGTCAGAAGCAACCATTTAATGCGGAGGCGTTGGGATTATGGAGAGTTAATAATTCTCCAGAATAACCTTCCCGTTTTGTATAAATGTCCTGCCCTTAATGGTATAGAAATAGATACCTTTTTCGATATTCTTCAAGTCAATATTCCTGTTAACCGGACCTGTTAAGAACAAATCCTTGACAACCTTACCGGATATATCGAATATAGTGAACCGGAGGTTCTCCGTTCCATCATAAATAAAGTGCAGAGGATTATTAGCCGAAACAGGATTGGGATAGACAGCTACACGGAACGGATCATTTAGCATTTCATCAACACCGGTTAAAATTCCATCAATAAGTTTCACCTCAGGATCGTCAGAAACAAGAACAAACTGTCCAAAATTATCAATATTGCAGGAAGAGTTGTAAATAAAATATCCGTTATTGCCAGGAGTCACTTCCTGTGCACCGCACAACTCTGTCCAGTCCTGCTCCGAATTATCCGAACGTTCATAAAGTATTGCCAGTTCAGGGTTTGCTATAATTCCGGTTGAAGGCGTTCCCCAGGTTGCTGAAAAGCTTATTTCTTCGACTGTTGTAAAATCACTGTTCTCGCCATAATTATTTACAATCCAGTAACAACCGGTACCTGGGTTATAAACAGGCAAAATTGTTGGATAAGTTCCAATACGTGTTACATAAACATCACCATCAGGATAAACACCAAACGTTGGAATAGTAATTCTGAATCCTGTTTCATCAAAAACATACTCACCTCCGCTATTAACAGTTTTCATTTGTACTGTCCCTTTCCCGATGGGGGCCATAGAAGGCTCACGACTCGCATTTCCTGTAATTGCAGCATTGATGCAGCCTACCTTATTGTGCTCAATTGCAGCATTTTGATTGAACTGGAAGTAAGCAATAAAATCGGGATCGCTATCAGGCAGCTCATCTTTTGTTACATGCCTGTAGCTTCTTATCTCCTCTTCGGTTAGTGACCTGTTCCAAATGCAGACTTCGTCAATCTGTCCTTTAAAATTCCTTCCACCCCACCCCTTGTAGCTTCCAATGTCGAGTGAAGTAATTTCGACTATATCGAGGTTGGTATTGTGGGTTTTTGCCACCCCGTTAACATAAACGGTCATCCCTGAAGGTGTTGCAACCATAGCTACGTAAGACCATTCATCAGCAGGAACAAAAATATTGCTATTCCAGCTCCAGGCCCCGCCCGGCCAATGATATGCAAGCATATTTCCTGATTTAAGATTAAATCCTGCTGTCTCACCATTACTTATAACTATTCCGGTATAATCATTTTGAATACCGTCTGGTTTTATCCAGGCCGTAATAGTAAGAGTATTTGTCATTATATTAAACTCACCAGTTGTAGCAAAATCTCCATTATCATAACATGTAAGTGCCTTTCCCGGAATACTGTCAATCATAACCCCTGCATTGCCAACAATAACCATATCAGGAATAGTCTTTATGTCAGTATTATCATCCAAATCTTTAACAATAAGAGTTATAT
>JAOZOC010000080.1:0-2364 GCA_029933495.1 Bacteroidales bacterium | reverse complement strand
TTCAGCTGAAAGCATTCGGGCATTGGAACCAGTAAGAGTTATATCATAAGCACCTTCTTCACCGAAAACAACTCGTGGATTTCTGGTAGTGTATGAACTGACATATTGCGGGGTTGGATTGAAAAGCCATTGCCATTCAGCCCCCTGATTTCTTATTATTGAATAACTATCAAGTTGAATTGTATCATCTATGCAGTAAACAGAATCAGTAAAAGTCATTGGTTGTGCAACAACCTCTGATGCTGTAATAAGATCTGTTTCGTAGATACCCCGGCCGGTACAGGCAAGTCTCAGCTTCTCGTCGCGGTAAAATGGCCTCATCTCCAAAGCTCTTGTTTCATAAGGCAGCCCGCTGGAATAATCAACCCATACATCACTTCCCGATTCCCAATAGTAAACAGAATGATTTGTAGCAAGATAAACCACATCATCCGTGCCCGCCTGGTATAAAATATCCATACATTTTTCGTCATCCAGCAGTTCAGTTGACAGATTTGTCCAGTTTTCGCCACCGTCTGTTGTTCTGTAAACTTTTTTGTTATTGCTACCTTGCGGGCAGGCAACCCAAAGGTCATTTTCATCATCAGGATTCAGAGTAATTTCAAGTCTTAGCCTGTCGCTTGTAGGAACATTTGTAACCGGATCCCAATTGTATCCGCCGTCTTCCGACCTGTATATTTTTGTTTTCGACCAATAGCCTCCAGTACCAACTGCTGCATACATAACATCAGGATTACTCCTTGATATTTCAATCTCGGTAACATAATAATTGTATCCAAATTCGTGTAATAAGATAAATCCGGCACCTCCTGTAGTGGATTTCCAGAAGCCATTCCCATTCCCAAGGTACATATGTCCTGAGTATGCAGGATGATATTCAATTTCGCTGGAATAATTGGCAGTATAGCTTTCATTTGGATACATTCCAAGCTTGGCTTTTTGAATAACTTCACCGAAAAGTTCATCAGGAAGGATTTGTGTGTTAATATCAGAAAAATATGCTTTTTTGTTATGTAAAGGATCAACATATCCGGTAGGTGCTTCAGCTCCGCCAAGCCTCAGAAAATTTCCTGTTCCATAAGTTTGAAAATAACCTCCGTTTCCATTGTGATATCTGCCACCAACAATCACATCCTCATTCCAGCCACTTCCAAATCCCCAGAAATCGCTGCCATAAATCCCATACTTTCTGGATTCGTGTGATTGTAATTCATCATTTGAATAGTTAATTCCACCGTCGCAACAAACCCAGACATCATCACCAAGCGTATGCAAATCCTGAATATCGGGATGTATCCAGCCAATATCGTTGTTGCCGGCATTATAAGAACCAATACGTATTGAGGACTCTCCACCATCATCCGATTGAGAGAGGGCAAGGCATCCAATCCAAAGCTTGTCAGGATTGCTATGCGAAACTGTAATTGCAAAGTCGAAGAATCCCTGGTGAAAACCTGTCCCATTAGGGTTGATTGAGGCAAGATTAGGGTGTGTCGTCGTATTATAAGGTCCGCCGTCAGGAGGATTTGGATTTGACCATGAGTCACCCATATCAGTACTTTTGTATATTCCAATCCAGCCGTTGTCGTCTTGTTTGCTTTGTCCAATCAGACTTATGTAAATAAGTTCGGGCTGGGCCGGTGTTACTCCTATCCTTGAGCCTATGTCGTCTGCATAAGAGAGGTCGGCAGGAACATACCAGCCATTGTCTTTAAGTTCAAAAGTGCTTCCACCGTCAGTAGATCGAAAAAATTCGCTTCGCTTTTCAGAGTTGTTGTGTTTTGTCATATAAACAACATCCGGGTTTGTCGGGTGAAAACACACATCCCATGATTTATCTGAAAAAACCTGTGTCCATGTTTCGCCACCATTGGTTGTCTTGTAAAAGCCGTTGTAGGCCGTACAGAAAACGATATCGGGATTAACCGAATTAACTGCAAGTTGCGTTGCGCTTTCATCAATAAAGAAAACCTCTGTCCAGTTCTCTCCCCCGTCGGTTGTTTTGTAAATCCTTTTGTTTGCTCCAAAATAGATGATATTGGGGTCTGAGGGAGCTATCTTAACATCATTAACAGTTGCAACGGGTAATCCTGAGGTTATCAGAAACCAACTAAGTCCTTTATCTAAAGATTTAAAAAGCCCTCCGGCTTCCAGACCTGCAACCAATATATCAGGATTTAGAACAGACTGGTCGAAACAGTAAACATTCGCCTGCCATGACACAGGAATGCCTCCCTGTTCATTGTTGTTATATGTTTCAAAAGGGCCAATATTTGACCATAAACTCTTAGTGCCTGCAACAGCCTTGTGTTTTGTTGTAATTTTGTTGTAATTGTTCCACCCTACCTCTCTCTCTCTCAAAAA
>JAOZOC010000587.1 GCA_029933495.1 Bacteroidales bacterium | reverse complement strand
TCTGCTCATTGCGTCCAGAATTTGTTTGTTAGGTTTCTTTTTCATCTTTTTAAAATTTGATTATTTATTCAATTTCAATTTCAACAATTTCAATTTTAAGTGCTCTGATATTATCCTGAATATCGCCAGTATTATTGATAAATACAGTATATCCACTTTCAATTAATCTGTTGATAACGTTGGCATCAGGAATGTCAGGATATACTGTAAGATTCGTATAAAACATTGCTTCAATCGGTTTATTGTAATTAAATAATAAACCTTTGCTAACTTTTCTCTCATTAAATTTTTTCAGATCTGCTACCCATTGCGGATTTCTGTCTCTTTTTTCAAATGGTTTAATTCTTTCAATTGCGTATCTTACCGGCAAAGCTAACAAAAGAAATAATATAAGATTGAAAACCCATTTTGGCTTGTGGTTTTTTTTAAAATCAGATAGTGTAAAATAAAAAGCAGAAGTCATTATAAATAGCGCAGGACTTGTAAATAAAATATATGCCTGCATTTTTGTCTTCACAAATGAGAAAAAAAGAAGGGGGATAAGAAACCAGATAACAATAGCAATATTTTTCAGGTTTATGGGCTTTTTTAGAGATATCCATAGAAACCAAAGTAATGGCAAATAAATCAGTTCTCCGTAATTTATTCTTATTTTCTCAATGAAATAATAAAAGGGTCCTGTTTGTCCTTCAAGAACTTCTGTGATATGCTTCAAATTAAAGCCCGCTTCCCAACCAGCCTCTAACGGAAACGTTTTAAAAATATATAATTGCCATGGGAGAAAAACAGCAACAGAGAATACAATCAAAATGATGAATTGAAAAATAACTGTTTTTAGTCTGAAATTTCCAGAATCAAACACAATTAGCAACCAGATTGGAAGAACAATCAAGGCCGGTAGCCACTTGGATAAAATAGCAGCTCCAATACTTACACCTGCAAGAATATTAAAAGCTGTATTTCTTTTCTCTGCAAACTGAATACTAAAGAAAATGGCAAGTTCAATAAAGAATAAAAAGAAAATATCAATATGGTCTGTTGCTACTCTCCCTCCGGTCATTTCAATTATTAGCCCGTTAACAGAGTAAAAAAATGCTGCCAAAAAGCCAACCTTCTTATTAAAAAAGTAACTACCGACAGAAAATGTAAGCCAGATTCCGACCGTGGTTAAAATTATTGATGGAATGCGCAAGGCAATTTCATTGACGCCAAATAACCACATGCTACCTGCCATTGCCCATAACGGCAGTGGTTGTTTGTGTAACCAGATATGGTTTCCAGCCCAGTTTTTAAAATCAAATGGCAGAATAGGATTTTCATAAAGTGTGGGTATCAAAGGATGCTGAATAAGATTTTTTGCCACCAATGCGTGATATCTTTCATCCCAGACATGTAAAAACAAGTCTGCTGAGGTATAAACACGAAGCATCAGACCACAAATCAGCAAAAGAAGAACAGCAATTTTATAATTGTTCTGTGTCTGGAATTTCCAGGAATAAAAATATCCGACAGAACATAAAACAACTAACAATATGCCGAAAAATAAATTATCCATTTAGCCATTGCAAATAACAAAAATCAAAAGTAGATAAAATAATATGACTACGTGGAAAAAGGATTCCTAAAAATTTCAACAAAAAATCCATATTCTTTGGATTTTACTATTTTTGGCCTCTCAAATATATATTATCGATAATGAACAAACTCTATCCGTTAAAATTCAAACCTATCTTCAAAGATAAAATTTGGGGAGGCAACAAGATACAATCCATTATGAATATGGATTTCGCGCCCCTACCCAACTGTGGTGAAGCCTGGGTGCTTTCTGGTGTTGATGAAAATGAAACAGAAATACTAAACGGCTGGCTGACTGGTAACAAGCTTAATGAGATCGTAGAGATATATATGGGCGACCTTGTTGGAGAGAAGATTTTCCTACGGTTTGGAAATGAATTCCCAATTCTTGTAAAGTTCATTGACGCAAATGACTGGCTTTCCATTCAGGTTCATCCAGATGACGAGCTGGCAGCAAAGCGCAATGAGGGTATGGGAAAAACCGAAATGTGGTATATCCTCCAGGCTGATGAAGGTGCTGAACTAATAAGTGGGTTCAAAAAGAAAGTTGACAAGCAGGAATATCTTAAACATCTGGAGAACAAAACCCTCAAATCAATCCTAAATTTCGAAAAAGCCAAAAGCGGTGACGTTTTTTATATACCTGCCGGCAGAGTTCACGCTCTCGGACCAGGGCTGTTACTTGCCGAAATTCAGCAAACCTCTGACACAACATATCGAATTTACGATTGGGACAGAGTTGATGTGTCCGGTTTTTCAAGGGAGTTGCATACCGAACTTGCTGTTGAAGCAATAGACTATAATGTTTACAAAGATTATAAAACAGAATACGAAGATAAAGTAAATGAAACTGTTAAGCTGGTTGAAAGTCCCTATTTCACTACTAACATCATTCATTTAAAACAGGCAATTAAAAAAGATTACAGCGAACTCGACTCATTTGTAATCCATCTTTGTGTGGAAGGCGAATTTGATTTAAAATATAAAGATGAAGCGATTACAGTGAAAAAAGGAGAAGCTCTGTA
>JAOZOC010000586.1 GCA_029933495.1 Bacteroidales bacterium | reverse complement strand
AGCCTGCACCCAAAATTCTGTATTAGCAACAAAGCTGCTTAGAAGTCGTTAATACGCAGGTGCTTTCCACGTTACGTTTGCTGGTTGAATCTGCCATTGGTTTTTATGAAAAAGTTTAATTACGACAGTCGGGTTATTTTAATATTTTTGCAAAAAATAAGAATTTGAATTTCGAACTTTTTATAGCAAACCGGATTTTTTTAAAAGGAGCGAATGGCTTTTCAAAACCAATAGTGCGGTTGGGAGTTGCCAGTGTTGCTTTGGGTCTGGCTGCCATGATTGTTTCTATTGCTATTGTTACGGGATTTCAAAATCAAATCCGGGATAAGGTTGTTGGTTTTGGTACTGATATTCAGATTACTGGTTATGAGGTTAATTCTTCTTATGAAGCTTCTCCTATTGATATGTTTCAACCGTTTTATCCGGGGCTTGATTCTGTAAAGGGTATCAGGAAAATACAGATTTTCGCTCAAAAGGCTGGTATCATTAAGGCTGATAATCAAATTGAGGGGGTTGTCCTTAAGGGTGTTGGAAGTGATTTTGACTGGTCTTTCTTTAAGGACAAGCTTGTTGACGGGCAGCTTTTTAAGGTTTCGGATTCGGTTGTCACCAATGATGTTATCATATCAAGAGACCTTGCGAGAAGATTAGGACTTAAGGTTGGCGACCATTTGAGAATGTATTTTATTGTTTTGGATGAGATGCAGCCGAGGGGGCGAAAGTTTAATATTTCTGGGATATACGAAACCGGTCTTAACGAGTTTGACAAAATGTATATCTTTGGTGATATTCATCATATTCGCAAGCTGAATAAATGGGATAACAGTGAGGTCGGCGGTTTTGAGGTATTTGTGGATGATTTTAATGATATTGACCGAATGGGGAATGTCGTTAGTAAAGCTATTGGGTATAAACTAAAGTCTCGCACAATTGTGGAATTATATCCTCAAATATTTGAATGGCTTAAGCTGCAGGATATAAATGTCGTGATTATTATTGCGCTGATGGTTTTAGTTGCTGGAATAACAATGATATCAACCCTGTTAATTCTTATTCTGGAACGCACCAATATGATTGGAACTTTGAAAGCTCTCGGCACTGAAAACAGAAGTATTCGTAAAATATTTGTTTATAATGCGGTTTATATAATTGGAAAAGGGCTGATCTGGGGAAATGTAATTGCTCTGGGTTTGTGTTTTCTGCAACTTGAAACGGGATTGTTAAAGCTGAATCAGGAGTCGTATTATCTTTCTGAGGTGCCTGTTAATATTCAATTATCATATCTCCTGGCAATCAATGCTGGAACACTGTTGGTAACATCTCTTATGCTGATACTCCCTACTTATATTATAACTAAAATTTCTCCGGTGAAAGCTATACGGTTTAGTTAGCTGTTGTTGCTAAGAGTTAGTATGTCAGGCTAATAGATTCTCCAGTTTAAACTTCCATTTTTCCCAATCCGGCATTTCTTTAGTCTGTAAATCGATAAACTTTCTAGTATGGTGGTGATGAATCAGATGGCACAATTCATGAATGATTACGTACTCAATACAGCCTTTTGGAGCTTTTATCAATTCAGGATTTAATATTATTTTACCTTTTGGGGTGCAACTGCCCCAACGGGTTGGCATTTCTCTAAGTACAACCGAATCAGGTTCAACTTTATATTTCTTAAATTTTTCAATCAGAGGCAATGCAATTTCGTGAAATTTTGATTTAGCATGTGCTAAATACCATTCTTTTACAAGTCCTTTAACTTTCGATTTATCAGAGGTGTGAACTTCAATAAATTTACCTTTTAACTTTACAGAATCTACATTACTTGTCTCGATTTTTAAAATGTATTGTCTTCCTAAATATAAATGGGTTTCTCCCCCAATGTATTTTCGCAAAGTAGTTTTTGGGTGAAAAGAAAGAAAATAACTTTGTTGTTTAATAATCCAGGGAGCTTTCTTTGACAACTTCTCTTTTATTTTTTCAATTGAACTGTCAAACGGAGCCTTAACCAATACATCTAAATCAGGTGTAACAGTAATGCCAAGAGTTTTACGAGCAGAATATTCCAATAGAAAATCAATTTTCTTGCTGCCGTATTGAATTGAGTTTTTCATTATTTATAGCGTAGTTTAGCAACTTCAATACATCTATTTGCAATTTCATCCATCTCACCAAAAGAAAGATTAATACTATATTTATCCCTCACTTCATCAATTAAATAATCGCCTATTTCAATCTGAAGTTTTCCGGTAATGTTTGATTTAAACTGCCAGTCAATAATTGGATTATTATTTTCTAACACAGCATCTTTAATTAATTCATCAATTTGCAAAGCTGTTTGAATGGAGATTTGAGTTTTTATAATATTATCCTGAATCTTTTTGTCTAATAATTCAAGGGTTAAACCATAGAATGCTTTTGCTACATCTTTTTCTTGTAGCTCATTGGGGATATCATTATCGGTATGAGCCAACACATTATTCATTATCTCCTGAACATTACTCAGATATTGTGCTTCATTAATTCTTCTATACTCATAATCTGCAATTGTGTCTTTTAACATTTGAGAAAACTTCTTGTAAAATGCAGGGTCTTCCTCCATTTTCTC
>JAOZOC010000585.1 GCA_029933495.1 Bacteroidales bacterium | reverse complement strand
TTACGGCGGAACATGAGGTTGAGGCTTTTCTTGCAAAAGGCCATATTAATTTTCCTGATGAGGTAGTATTGGGTTATGCGCTAACAACTGTTTATTCCACTCCAAAACCAGAAGATGCTGATATTAAGCTTCCTGAAATTGATAAGAAGAAGGTTCGTTTAATAATTAAAGCTGCAAATGATGGTTATATTTCACCACAGAATATTCAGGGATTACTTGACGCGGTTGGGATTCCCCGTGCAGGTGAAGATGTTGTGAGTACAAAAGAAGATGCTTTGGAGGCAGCTGCAAAGCTTGGATATCCGTTGGCAATGAAAGTTGTAGGCCCAATCCATAAATCGGATGTCGGAGGTGTTGTCCTGAATGTTGAAGATCAGGGAACTCTTTTGTCTGAGTTTGACAGGATGATAAAAATTGAGGATACAACTGGTATTTTGCTGCAACCAATGCTTTCGGGAACAGAATTGTTCATAGGTGCTAAGTTTGAACCTAAATTCGGACATATGATACTTTGCGGACTTGGCGGCATCTTTATTGAGCTGTTAAAGGATGTCCAGACAGAAATAGCACCGGTATCGAAAAATAAAGCGATTGAAATGATAAAGAACCTCAAAAGCTATAAAGTCTTTGAAGGTGTCAGAGGTCAGGAGGGAGTTAGTGTTGAGAACTTTGCCGGTATTATTGAGCGGGTCTCAGCCCTGCTTGATGCCGCACCTGAGATAATGGAGATGGACCTGAATCCGTTGCTTGGTAAAGGAGAAAAAATTGTGGCAGTTGATGCAAGAGTCCGGATTGAGAAATAGTCTTAACATTTTGAGAAATTTGCCGTATTAAAAAAAAGTATTAATTAAATGATTTTACTGCAAACCATTAGTTTTGTAATATTGTCATCTTTAAAAACAAAAATAATCTGTAATGGGAAATATATCTTTTGGAAGTAAGTATTTTATTTTTTCGAAATTCAGTTCGATACCAAAGACATCTAAAATAGAACAGGAGAGAGCAAACCTGAAAAAGGAATATGAGGATCTCATAACTTTTATAAATTCTGATGAGTTCAATGATTTTGTTGAACTTGAAAAGTATATAAATTCAAACGAGCATAAAAAACTTTTGGATTCTGCAAAGGCAGACAAGCAAAAGGAACTGGATAAAATTGCAAAGTACGAATCTCAAAAAAAATCAAAACAGTTTAAAAAATATTTTAAGTTTAAGGATTCGCAAAAACTGAAAGATTATCAATCCTTTAAAAGTTCTATTGACCTGGCTGATTTTCTGGCTTTGGAAGCTGAGGTGAACTCAAATGAGTTTCAGAATGAACTCCGTTCACTTGAACAAAAGAAAAGCGCAACAAAGGAGAAAGATGAGAAGCAAAAGGTCGAAATTGAATTGAATAAACTAAAGTCAAAACTTAAAAGCTTTAAATCTAAAAAGAGATCCTCACAGATCAAACGGTATTTTAAATTTGAGAATTCTCAGAAATTTAAGGATTTTATGTCATTCCAAAACTCAGGTGAATTGAAGGATTATCTTGCACTGGAAGATTATTTAAATTCGGCGGAGCATAAAGAAAATTTATCGAAAGCTGAGAAACAGGAGAATACTGAAAATGATAAGGTTAATAAATATGAGGAGTTCAAGAACTCAAAAAAATATAAGTGGTATCTCTGTTTAAAGGATTCAAACAAGTTTGATGAATTCAAAAAATGGAAAGTCGTTTTTGAAGACGATTTTACATCCAATAAGCTTGATACTGAAAAATGGATGACACGTTACTACTGGGGCGATAAGCTTATTGGCGATGCTTATGCACTGGAGGGTGATAAGGCGTTCCCGACTGACGGAAAGAATATTGAGATGTCAAATGGTACTCTGAAGGTCGTTACTCGTAAAGAAAAGGTGACCGGAAAAATATGGAAGCAACCTTTTGGATTTGTGCCGCAGGAATTTGAATTTTCAAGTGGATTAATAAGCTCTGCAAAATCGCACCGGCAAAAATATGGCAGGATTGAAGCAAAGATTAAGGTTAACTTTGCAAAACCTGTCAATTTTAATTTCTGGCTGGCATCCGAAAATAACCTCCCCCACGTTGATGTGCTTAAACTTTCAGAAAAGAAATCAAGGGTTGATATGGCTCATCACTTTGGCGACCTGAAAAAAGGTGCGGAATCAAAATCATCTGACTTCTCTGGTCTTGATGTTTCTCAGGACTTTTTTATCTATACTTTTGAATGGACAAAAGACAAGCTTACCTGGAAGATTAATGATGTTGTGGTAAATGAACAGGCTCAGAATATTCCCAATGAGGAGATGTATCTTGTATTTAGTACTGGTATTACCAAAAATTTGAATGATTCAGGATTACCGGCATCAATGGAAATTGACTGGGTTAAGTGCTATTCTGAGAAAGAAATATAGTTTTTTTGATTCTTTAGTGCTTTCTTCTTAAAAAATTTACTTTTCTTAAATTTTATTTTACTTTTTTTAATATCGTAATAGGTTGATTTTCAAAAATATGTTAACTTGTTAACTGGTTTTTTGTTTTGAGAACAAATTTTTTTATAGAAAAAGCTTCCCATTTTGAAAAACATTCCTATATTTGCAAT
>JAOZOC010000079.1 GCA_029933495.1 Bacteroidales bacterium | reverse complement strand
TGGAGGTTACGGATGATGAAAAAGCCGTAATCTCCAAAACTGTTGAAGATTTACTTTCGGAAAGTGATGATTTTTATGAATTGATTGTGACTGGAAGTATAATAGAATCAATACGAAATAATGAGAAATTCATTGAACTGATCTTTAAAGAAGAACAAACTTTTCAAACTGACAGATTTGACAATCTGTCAGTTAAGAGAATACTTATTCCACTTACCGGAAAGTATGCTGCAAACGGACAGACCGTGTTTTTCAGTGGAGTTAATGATTATTCAAATACTCCTTTAATCAATAGTTCCGGACATGAAAAACTGAATGAATTAATTGAAAAATTTGATTAGTTTCCTCTGTTTACAGTGTTTGGTCTAAGGCAGAGTTATTTTAAATATAACCTTAAGTGTTAGTTTAAAATAACTCTGTTTGTTTTTACGGATAGCTATCATAACCTTCAGTATATTTTTTTCTTAACCTATTTAACATTTATTATAAAATGAATGTGGAAAATAAATCTATCTGTGTAATAAATTTATACTTTTGTCGTCCTTTTAGTTGTATATACATCTTTTATGTTATGGAGATTCAAACACAGGAGTTTTTTGGTAAATGGATAGGAATGGCACATCACCGCATGTTTCATTTGCTTACACGAACTTTTCAGAAAGAAGGTTTTGATCTTACTTTCGAGCAGTTCATATTACTGAAAATAATTAATACCAATGAAGGAATTAGCCAACAGGAGCTGGCCAATTTTATGGACAGGGACAAAACCTCAATAACCAGGGCTATCAACACATTAGAAGATAATCATAAAGTAATCCGGATAAACCTTAAAGACGATAGAAGAAAGAAGGGTTTATATCTTACCAAAGAGGGCCGACTACTTCTGGAGAAAATATTGCCTAAATTTTTGGAGATAAAGTCGGAACTTGAAAAAGGTTTTAATAAGGAAGAAATCAGTAATACTGTTAATTTGCTAAAAAGATTAGTTAATAGAGTAAACGAAATGGAAAAAAAGTTGTAATTACAACTATTTTTATTATACAGAAAAGAAAAAAGTTATGACATTCAGAAAAACATGGATAGTGGCCATCATCGTAATAGTTGCAGGTGTAGTTGGCTACAGTTACATCTCAAAGATGAAAAAAGCGCCTAAAAAGAAAATTAATAAAACACTTGTAATTGCTCCTTATATGGAAGTTAAAAATGGAATTGCACCTTTGATAATTGAGGGTTCGGGACAGGTAAAGGCCAAAGACAGAATTGATATCTTTTCGGAAGTAAATGGTGTACTGCAAAAAACCGGTAAGGACTTCAGAACAGGTGTATCATTTAAAAAAGGAGAATTGATGATAAGGATTGAGGACTCGGAATTCAGAGCCAGCTTGTACGCTAAGCACAGTGACTTCCAGAATTTGATAACCTCTTTGCTTCCCGATATTAAGCTTGAGTTTCCTGATGAATTTGACAAATGGTACGATTATCTTACAACAATGGAGATTGATAAGCCATTAAAACCGTTACCGGAAGTTAAATCGAAAAAAGAGAAATTTTTCATAACCGGCCGGAATATCTACAGCTCATATTATGGTATCCGCAATCTTGAGGCAAGGCTTGATAAATATAATATCAGGGCTCCTTTTTCGGGAATTGTTACCGAATCAAATGTAAATCCGGGAACATTAATCCGGATTGGTCAAAAAATTGGTGTTTTCAGCAATACTGATACCTTTGAATTGGAACTTTCTGTTAAAGCAGCTGATGCTAATCTGATATCGGTTAGTGATATGACAGAAATAATATCTCCTGAGGGCGGAACAATATGGAAGGGCAGAGTTGCGCGGATTAATGCTGCAATTGACCTTACTACCCAGACGGTTTCAGTTTTTATTGAAACATCAGATAAGGGATTACGTGAAGGAATGTTTGTGAAAGCCAGGATATCAGCGGGTTCAATGGATAATGTTTTTGAAATGCCACGAAATATTCTTATTGAAAACAGCTATATCTATGTTATTAATCCAGATAGCACTCTTAAGCTCCAGGAAATAGATGTAGTGCGTTTTTTGGATAAGTCAGTGGTCACAAAAGGTTTTACTGACGGGACCAAAATCGTTTCAAGAAACATTCCCGGTATCTTTCCGGGAATGAAGATAATTCCACAATCATCAATTAAATAACCGGACAAAAAAAATCAATGAAAAAGATCATTTCCTACTTTATAAAGTATCCGATTGCTGCTAATGTTTTTATTATGACGTTTGCCATCTTTGGAACTGTGGCGATGTTCAATATGAAATCATCCTTTTTCCCTTTGGTTGAAAGCCGGATTATTAGCATTCAGCTTATTTATCCCGGAGCCTCTCCCGAAGAGGTGGAACAGGGTATCGTATTGAAAATTGAAGATAATCTAAAAGGAGTTTCCGGAATTGAGAGGGTAACCTCAGTATCTTCTGAAAATAGTGCTAACATAACAGTTGAAGTGGATAAAAGCTATGAAACTGATGTTGTACTTGAGGATGTAAAGAATGCAGTGAATCGCATTAACTCCTTCCCCGTTGATATGGAGGTTCCTGTTATTTTTAAAAATGAAAACCTCAACAGAGTTGTAATTTTTTCTGTTAGTGGAGACAATATTTCATTGAAATCCCTGAAAGAGATATCCTACAAAATTGAAGATGACATAAGAGGGATGGAAGGCATTTCTAAAGTCTTGCTTCATGGCTTCCCTGAAGAGGAGATAGAAATTGCAGTTAACGAAAATTCTCTTCGGGGTTATAACCTTACATTTGATGATGTGGCAAATGCTGTAAAACGTGCCAATATTGACATAACAGGCGGCAAAATACGTACTAACGAAGAGGAGTACTTGATCCGTGGTCGTTATAAAAAATATCATGGACGGGAGTTGAATAATATAATCATTAAATCAGATGTTCAGGGAAAAACTATCAGAGTTGATGATGTGGCCCGTGTTTATGATCGCTGGTCGGAAAATCCTAATAGAATTGAGATTAATAGCAAAAAATCCGTTGAGGTTGAAATACAAACCACCAATAGTGAAGATTTCCTGGAAGCATCTGAAAAAATCAATAATTACATTTCTGAGTTCCGGGAAAAAAACCCGAATTTGGATGTCAGTATAGTACAAGACAGATCTGTTAACCTTAAAGAGCGAAAGGATCTGTTATTGCGTAACGGTGCTATGGGAATGATGCTTGTTTTGTTATTCTTGTCAATGTTTCTTAATCCGAGAATGGCCCTTTGGGTGGCTGCCGGATTACCAATCTCTTTTTGGGGAATGTTTATTCTCGCAAATATTTTTGGCGTTACAATCAATGTTATCTCACTTTTTGGGATGATCGTAGTTGTGGGGATCCTGGTGGACGACGGTATTGTCATTGCTGAAAATATTTATTCCCATTACGAGCAGGGAAAAAATAGCGTCAGGGCTGCCATCGACGGAACAATGGAGGTGCTACCTTCAATTTTTTCTGCAGTAATTACAACAATAATTGCTTTTTCAACCTTCTTTTTCCTTGACGGGCGAATGGGTGATTTTTTCAGTGAGCTGGCTTTCGTTGTTATTGCCACGCTCTTTATTTCTTTAATTGAAGCAGTTATAATTCTTCCGACACACCTTGCCCATTCCAGAGCTTTAAAAGGAGAGAAGAAACAAAACCGTATCGTAAAGTTCATGGACAAGATAATGTACTGGATGCGGGATAAGACCTACGCTCCTGTTTTGCGATTTTCCATTAATAACAGGTTTCTTGTAATTTCCATCGCTGTTGTAATGTTTATATTAACCATAGGGGCAATGAAAGGGGGGATAATCAAAGGTACATTTTTCCCGTTCATTGAGCGGGATAACATCACCGTTACTTTGAAAATGCCTGCCGGAACTAATGAAAAGATCACAGAAGCCTGGATTGATAAAATACAAAAAGCAGCCTGGGAGGTAAATGCTGATTACAAAGCTAAACGAGCTGACAGTTTGGATATCATTACTTTTATTGAAAAAAAAATTGGCCCATCAACTGCTGATGGAAGCCTTAACATCATTCTCCTGAATGGTGAAACACGAAACATTATAAGTTTTGAAATAGCCAATGCCATTGCTAAAAAAGCAGGGCCGGTCATAGGTGCCGAACAGCTTTCTTTTGGCGGTGGAGGTTCATTTGGTAAGCCTGTCTCCGTTGCTTTTCTGGGTAACAATCTTGAGGAGCTGACTTTGGCAAAAAACGAGTTAAAATTTGAATTGTCAAAATTATCAGGGCTTAAAGACATAAACGATAACGACCGCCAGGGAATTAAAGAAATTAACGTTGTGTTAAAAGAGAAGGCCTATATGCTTGGATTGACTCTTCAGGATATCCTGGGGCAGATACGGTCAGGCTTTTTCGGTAAAGAGGTTCAGCGATTGCAACGTGGCCGTGATGAGGTGAAAGTCTGGGTACGTTATGATGAGAATGAGCGATCATCCATAAAAAACCTTTCGGAAATGTTCATTACCACTCCTTCACGAAAGAAAGTTCCATTTGGGGAAATTGCATCTTATACTATTAAAAGAGGCATTGTTTCAATTAACCATCTTGACGGAAAGCGGCAGATAATTGTTGAAGCAGATATGGTTGATGAAAATGCGTCGGCAACAGATGTGCTGGATTATGTAAAAACGTCCATTGTACCTGTTATTCTGGCAAAATACCCAACGGTAAATGTGCTTTACGAAGGGCAGAACCGTGAAGCGGAAAAGACTTCTAAGTCAGCCGGAAAAGTGGTTCCTATCGTTCTGTTTTTGATAATCGCCATCATTGTGTTTACGTTCCGCTCTTTTAGTCAGACAATTCTTTTATTTTTTCTCATCCCATTTAGTTTTGTGGGAGTTGCCTGGGGTCACTGGATCCACGGACAACCGATTAATGTACTTTCAATGTTGGGTATTATTGCCCTTATAGGAATACTGGTAAATGACGGCCTCGTGCTTATCAGTAAATTTAATCGTTTGCTGAAAAGCGGAGTACCCTTTAAAGAAGCTGTGTATCAGGCAGGTGTCTCCCGCTTCAGGGCTATATTCCTTACTTCTCTTACTACTGTAGCCGGTCTTGCTCCATTAATTCTGGAGAAAAGTTTCCAGGCTCAGTTTCTCATTCCAATGGCTATTTCAATTGCATATGGAATCACTATTGCTACACTTTTAACCCTTATTCTGTTGCCGGTTTTTCTGGTATCAGTCAATAAGCTTAAGCGAACCATTATTTATATATGGGATGAAAAAAGAGTTACTCCCGAAGAGGTTGAGCACGTTATTAAAGAACTTAAAGCTGAAAATGATGAATTGGAGAAATAAGATTATTATAATTATTGTGCTGTTTGGATTACCAGCCTGGATATCTGCACAGCAGTCTGTTGATTCAGTATTAAAACTTTCTGATGCTGTTGCTGTTGCGATGTTAAAAAATCAGGATATTTTAACTGTAAAAAACAATGTACGAATAGCAGAGGTAAACAAAGGTGTCCTTAATTCAGGGTATCTGCCCTCTTTAGTTGGATTGGCAGGTGCGAATTATTCAAAAAATAATACTGATATGACATTTGCATCAGGAGATAATGTTTCAAAACCCGGTGCTGTCTCTAAAACCTATAACGCTTCCCTCGGTCTTAATTACAGGCTATTTGATGGGTTAAGCAGGCATTATAATTTCAAGATACTAAATGAAACCTACACTCTTTCTGAGTTGCAAGCCAGGTCTGTCATTGAAAACACATTGATACGGCTGATAAGATCATATTACCAGGTATCACTTTTAACTTCACGTATTGAAAATATTAAACGTACGATCACCATCTCCAATGAAAGGCTTGGTTATATGAAAGATAAATACAATTTTGGTCAGGCTACAGAACTTGATCTTTTGAATGCTGAGGTTGACAGAAACAACGATAGTGTTAACTACATTAATACTTTTCGCCAGCTTGAACTGGCAGGCAATGATATGAAAGTGATGATGGGAATACCGATGACAACAGAGTTTGTAGTGGATACAGTTGTAGTTTTCGGAACGATTTTTAATTATGAGGATATATGGCAAAATGCCAGTAATAAGAATGTGGATTATCTGATTGCACAACAAAGTAAAGGTATTTCAGAAATACAATTAAAGCAAAGTCATACCGGATATATCCCTAAAATTGATATTAACGGAAAATATTCATATAACAGGATAGATAATGACCTGGGCAGCTTTCTATATCAAAAAAGTGACGGAATTAACCTTGGTGCATCATTGTCCTGGAATCTTTTTGATGGCGGACAGACACGTGTTAGAGAACAGAATGCAAAAATAAATGTAGAAAATGCCCAAATTTATATTGAGAAAATTGGAATTGAATTGCAACGTCAGGTTGCTGATGCATACAGTAATTACAAAAACATGCTGTTCATACTCAAAACAGAAGAGAGTAATAAAAAAATTAACGAATTGAATTTCAGTCGTTCTGTAGAACAGTTTCAGATTGGTCAGATTACATCACTGGATTTCCGAAAGGCTCAAATCAATCTGCAGGAATCTATCGACCGCTACAATCAGGCTATGTATAACGCTAAAGTAGCCGAACTGGAAATGATGAAACTGGCTGGAATGTTTTTAGATAAGTTATAAATTGAAAAAAAAATTGAGAATCTCAGTTCTTTTTTGGGCATTATATTTGATAAGAGGTTTACTCAATATATTAAAAATAAAAAATTATGATGACAAATAATAGAATTAGTGGAGGAACATATGCACAAGTTGATTCGGGTTCGATTTCGAGAACTTTTGTGGCAGGCGTGTTTTCGTGGATGGCAATAGCTTTGGCGATAACGGCATTTGTAGCTTACTATTTTGCTGCAACCCCCTCATTGATAATGTCGCTTTATAATCCTGAAGGAGGAATGACAATTCTCGGTTGGATTGTCATGTTGGCACCTTTAGGATTTGTTTTTGCGATGTCAGCCGGATTTCAAAAGTTTTCTTCAGGTACTTTAACATTATTGTTTGGTGCCTTTTCTGTATTGATGGGGATGAGTCTGAGCTTTATTTTTATTGCCTATACATCTGCATCTATTTTCCAAACTTTTGTGGTTACTGCAGGGATGTTTGGCGTGATGGCAGTTGTTGGATACACAACAAAAACAGATCTTACAAAATTCGGCTCATTAATGATGATGGGATTGATTGGAATTATAATCGCAAGTGTCGTAAATATGTTTATGCATAGTGAGACATTCGATTATATAATTAGTTTTATCGGGGTCCTTGTATTTACAGGCCTTACAGCATATGATGTTCAGGTTTTGAAACGTATTGGAGCCGGAGTGGAATATGGAACTGAAAATACAAAAAAACTGACAATTATGGGTGCAATGCGCCTGTACCTTGATTTTATCAACTTGTTTCTTTTCATGTTGCGGTTTTTGGGTAATAGAAGGTAAAGTGGTTATATCAATAAAAAATTCCCCTAATTAATTAGGGGAATTTTTATTTTGTTACAAAATTTTGGGTTAGTATCCGATTCCCAATTTCTTACTTATCTCTTTAAGCATATCCTCAGTCATCTCACCCAGTTTGTATTTTGGATTCCAACCCCACTCTTCACGGGCGCATGAATCGTCCATACTGTTTGGCCAGGTGTCGGCAATAGCTTTTTTACGCGGGTCAGCATCATATTCCATTATGAATTCTGGAATATGTTTTTTTATTTCATTTGAAATAATTTCAGGGTCAAAACTCATAGCTGTTACATTGAAAGCATTACGATGTTTGAGTTTTGAAGGATCAGCCTCCATAAGATCGATTGCGGCGTCCAAAGCATCCGGCATATACATCATATCAAGGAATGTACCGGCAGCCATCGGACATATATATTTCTTATTTCTTATTGCTTCATAAAAGATTTCAACTGCATAATCGGTAGTGCCTCCACCAGGAAGTGTAACATTTGAGATAATTCCAGGGTAGCGTAAACCTCTTGTGTCAACACCAAACCGTTTGAAATAATAATCACTTAACAACTCGCCTGTTACTTTTGTTACTCCATACATTGTATTAGGTCGCTGAATAGTATCCTGTGGTGTATTGTCAAGTGGTGTAGATGGACCAAAAGCACCTATTGAACTTGGGAAAAAGACAGCACAATTATGCTCGCGTGCAACTTCAAGTACATTATATACTCCGTTTACGCCTACGTTCCAGGCAGCCTGTGGTTTTTCTTCTGCAACAGCTGAAAGTAATGCTGCCAGATTATAAATTGTATCAATATTATATTTTTTTACCACTTCATTCAGTCTTTCAACATCAGTAGCATCCACTCTTTCAAGCGGACCAGAGTTAGCCAGTTCTTCCGAAGGTTGTGTACTGCGAAATCCGGCAACAACATTATCATTGCCATATCGTCTTCTCAATTCCATTGTCAGTTCCGAGCCAATTTGCCCAACTGAACCGATAATTAGTATATTTTTCATATTTTTTTTATTTAGTGTTATTTAATTAACAATTTTGTGGCAAAAATAAATATTTTTGCAAACTGACAAATTTAAATAACAGGTTTATGTAGAAAATTTTTAGTTTTTTAATTTAAATTCGATATTAACCCAAATTAAAATATATTTGCGGTTTTTAAAATAAATAGTAGTTGTCAATTAAAAACATACAAAAATGTACGGAAAAATAAAAGAACATCTCGCAACAGAACTGGCTGGCATTAAAGAAGCTGGTTTATTCAAAGCTGAACGAATCATCACATCTCCACAGGGAGCTGAAATTAAATTGAATACAGGACAGACAGTTTTGAACTTCTGCGCAAACAATTACCTCGGCCTTTCAAATCATCCAAGATTGGTTCAGGCTGCAAAAGACACTCTCGACAGCCATGGTTTTGGCATGTCATCTGTAAGATTTATCTGCGGAACACAAGATATTCATAAGGAACTTGAGCAAAAAATAGCCGATTTCTTCGGAACCGAAGACACTATTCTTTATGCTGCCGCTTTTGATGCAAACGGTGGTGTTTTTGAACCTATACTGACAGCCGAAGATGCCATTATCTCCGACTCTCTGAATCATGCTTCCATTATTGACGGTGTCAGACTTTGTAAAGCTCAACGTTTTCGTTATGAAAATGCAAATATGGAAGCTCTTGAAGAAACACTAAAAGAAGCTTCAAAAACAGCCCGTTTTAAAATTATTGTTACTGACGGCGTTTTCTCAATGGATGGAAACGTTGCTCCTTTGGACAAAATGAACGAACTTGCCAAGAAGTATGACGCTATGATAATGGTTGACGAATGTCATTCAGCAGGTGTTGTTGGTAAGACAGGCCGTGGTGTAACAGAGCTGTTTGATATTCGCGGTGAAGTGGATATTATCACAGGAACACTCGGAAAAGCTTTCGGAGGAGGAATCGGTGGTTTTACAACAGGTCGTAAAGAGATTATTGAAATGCTGCGTCAAAAATCAAGACCATATCTGTTCTCAAACTCCCTTATTCCAGCTGCTGTTGGTGCCGGTATAGAGATGTTTGATATGATGGCCCAAACTAATGAGCTGCAAGACAAACTTCATGCTAATTCCGATTATTTTATAGAAAAAATGAAAAATGCAGGTTTTGACATAAAGCCCTCAAAATCGGCTATTTGTGCTGTTATGCTTTATGATGCAAAACTATCTCAGGATATGGCAGCAAAACTTCTTGAAGAAGGAATTTATGTAATAGGCTTCTACTATCCTGTTGTTGCTAAAGGCCTTGCGCGTATCCGCGTTCAGCTTTCGGCAGCTCACGAAACTGAGCACCTCGACAAAGCTATCGCTGCTTTCACAAAGGTTGGCAAAGAGCTTGGAGTTTTGAAATAAAATAGAAGAGAACAATAAATTATATTGGTGTCTGAAAATTTTTCAGACACCTTTTTTTATCTGTTAGCAGAGCTATTGAAATTAAGTATGACATAATTATTGGGATTTATTGATTTTTAGCTTTTGTGACTAATGTACAAATCTTTAGTAATTTTGCCCCCTCAAATTATAATCCGATGGAAAACAAATTATATATTTACAATTCGCTGACAAG
>JAOZOC010000584.1 GCA_029933495.1 Bacteroidales bacterium | reverse complement strand
GTGATTTTGAAGGATTGTTTAATAATTCTTTGGCAAGATTATCAATCTTAACTGGCGATCTGTTAACTTTTATTGTCGGCTTACCCGACTTTTTAGCTATATAGTTATAAAGGTTAATCAAGACCACTTTTTCATCAGAAGGCTTAATAGGAAATCTCTTATCAGCGTTACTTCCTGTAACCGACATATATGACTCAAACTGGTAATGAGTTGAAAGCTTCTTTCGCCCGTCTGTTAGGTCTCTTGTCTTTGCGTATTGCGAAGCAAATTCAACCGGTGAAAGCCAGTTGCCAAGAAAGTCGGCGTTGAAGCTTACAATAATATCAGCATTATCAAAATGATAGGAAGCAATATTATTATGCCCAAAAGTTAACTTGTTTGCCTCTCTCATTGCCGAGTACGAAATAGCATCATAATATACTACCTCTGCTGTCGGATATTTTGTTTTAAAACCTTCAAATAGTTTCTTTGTGGACGGGCTGATAACCGAAGCAGACAGGATTACTATTTTTTGGTTTGCCTCAGCTGCCTTATCAAGGTTTGCCATTATCTCCTTGTCAATAGTTGCCCAATCGGTTTTATCTCCTCCTTTCAGCGGAAACTGCTGTCTTGCACCGTCGTAAAGACTAAGAACAGATGCCTGAACCCTGGCACTTGTTCCACCCGGTGTAATTGAAGAAAGCTCGTTACCTTCAACTTTAATAGGCCTGCCTTCGCGTACCTTAACAACTACGCTGGCAAAGTCGTGCCCATCATAAAATGTTGATGCGTAATGATTAGCAACGCCGGGAATTATCTCTTCCGGTTTTGAGAGGTAGGGAATAGCTTTGCGAACCGGTACTTCGCAACTTGAAGCAACCGCTGCATATCCTACTGAGAAACCAAGAATTTTCAAAAAGTCACGCCTGTTGGCTTTTACACCCGACTTAACTTCGTCTTCGCTTAAACCCTCAAAGGAAAATTCTGGTTCCGATACTTTCTGCACCTGATCCTGATTTTTTAATTCAAGTAGTTCTTCGGTACTCTTCCAGTATTTTTTCATATATAATAAATGTAATAATCTTTATAAAAATCGTAATTATTAATAATGGCATGCAGAACAATCGGTTCCGCCAATATCCTCAACTGTAACACCTACTCTTTTCCCTTCCTTTATCTCTTTGTGGTACTCTTTGAAGTTTTTGTAATAGTCATTTTCCTTAAACTGAACATTTGTCCTTCTGTGGCAGTCAATGCACCAGCCCATACCTAAGTCGTTTACCTGGACTACTTTATCCATTTCCTCGACATAACCATGGCACTCCTCGCATTCGCGTTTACCAGCATTCACATGCTGGGCATGATTGAAATAAACATGATCGGGGAGGTTATGAACCCTGATCCATTGGATTGGCTCTTTAGTTTCCCACGATTCAATGACCTTACCTATTTCCACATCTCCTGTTTGCGTACCTGTTTTAACTACATTATGGCAATTCATACAAACATCAGTACCGGGGATACCTGCATTTTTACTCTCCATTGCAGTATTGTGGCAATAGAGGCAGTCTATCTTATTTTGCCCTGCATGTACCTTATGCGAGAACCACACAGGCTGATCAGGAGAATATCCTTGTTGTCTGCCAAGTTGTGCCGCTTCTACATAAACAATCTCGCCAATAACAAACAAAGCAGTAAGAATGATTATATAATGGATGAATTTTGCCTTTAGTACTTTCGTAAAACCAAGATCAATTAATGAGATAAAAAGTAGAACCAGGAAAATATAAAAAGTTGCTTTTGTATTTCCGGGGCCATAAACTTCATGATCTGAAACTATAGTTGTTCCGGTTTTTGTTTCATCTACTCCTCCGCTTGCAGCAGGCTGAGTCTCAGCTGGTTTTGCTTCAGGCTCTTTATAGTTTTTAATATATGAGAGTAATCCCTTTATCTGCTCGTCTGTAAGATTAGCATTGTCCGGCATCGGGATTTTATACTCGTCAAAAATTTTAACAGCATCTTTGTCGCCTGCTTTCACCATCTTTTGTGATGCACGGATGAAGTTAATGAGCCATTCCTCATTGTGTCTGTCGTTAACACCTTTTAAATCAGGGCCAACCAGCCGTCCTTTCCCAATAGTATGACAAGCACCGCAAACACTCCACTCAGGTGGTGCATCCTGTGCCTGTACTGTAAAAAATAAAAAAAACGCTAAAATAAATGAGAAGGGGATAATAAATAATTTATGTTTCATCTTTGGAATGTTATAATTCATTTAATATCTGAAAGTTAGATAAAAGAAATAATTCGATTTCTTATTTTATGACGCAAAAGTATGATTTTTTTTTAATTTAAGTAATCAATTACCAAAATTATTTTTAACAATTATTAACAAATGGCTTGCAATACTTTTATCTATCAGGTCTTGGAGAGAAATAAAAAAGTGGTTATGAACTAACAAAATCATTAGGGTGAAAGCTGGCCAGTGGGTTGAACTCCCGAATGGTTGGAAGAGCTGACAGCAGAATGTTATTATAGAATTAGTCCTGTGGTATTTTCTCAACCCATTGGGTCTCAACCTAAGCTGTTAAAAATTTGAGTTTATCTCAAAAAAGTTCCCCCAGTTTTTG
>JAOZOC010000583.1 GCA_029933495.1 Bacteroidales bacterium | reverse complement strand
ACCTGACAGGTTTCAAAACCTGTCAGGCCGTAACACGAAGGATTATTAACCAAATTAACTCTCCAACTAAAAAAAGTACTGTATAAATCTGATAAAAAGCAAAGGGAGGCTAAATAATATTTTGATGTGCTAGTACAAAAAAGTCATATCTTTGGGCCAACAAATAACTAATGTTAATATTATGAAGAAGTATTTTACAATTATTTTTGCACTTATCACATACATATCCATTTCACAAAACTCATTATTTTACCCGCTTGACATTGTTTACAATGAACCGGCTCAGGAATATTATGTATCAAACTGGGCCGATAGTGCTGGATACATCCTAAAATTAAATTCGGATGGAATTATCGAAAGTACATTTGCGACCGGGTTAACTTATCCTGGCGGTCTTTGCCTTATTGACAGTATTCTTTATATTGATGACAACTCTGACCTTTACGGAGGCTCACTCCCCTCCTACCTTAAAGGTTATAACATTAACACTGGCGAACAGGTTCTTAATATCCAGATATCCACAGGCGGAACTTACCTTGATTTGATGGATACCGACAATAACGGATTCCTTTACATAGGTGATACGGAAAAACAGAAAATTTATAAATTTGATCTGGAAACATATGAAGTCAGTGACTTCTTAACAGGACTGAACAAGCCTTTCGGAGTTTTTTATGATTATATTTCCGACAGGATAATCTACACAAGCAGCTCATCCTCTATTTCATATTTAAGAGCCGTAAATACTGACGGCACTGGCGATGAAGCAATTTTTTATACTACAGGGTATCTCGAAGGAATTGCAATGGCCGAAAACGGCGACTTCTACATATCGAGCTGGGGCACTCCTGACGGGGCCTGGGGCAACGAACCGGTTTACAAATCATCACACAACCTTGACTGGAAAATGGTTACTTCAAACGATAATAATCGTCCTTACGGAATGTGTATCGGGAAAGACAACTATCTTGCCGTGTGCAACTGGGGAAGCGATACTATTACTTTTCTGGACCTGTCACAGTTTTCTGTTAATGAAAATTTATCTTCTGAAAAAATCAAACTCTATCCCAACCCGTCAAACGGTAAATTCAAAATTGAACTTGCGGATATTGCTTCTAACAATGTGGAAATATTCATTTTCGACCTGCCCGGGAGATTAATTTACTCTGAGAATATTAATATCTATTCAAATAAGCTTAATAAAGAGTTACAATTATCGCTTAAAACAGGTGCATATATCGTTAAGATCAAAGACGGTATGAATATTTATACTAAAAAGCTAATGATTAACTAACTGCGCAATAATACCTTTCCGGCAGACATTGACTTTATATAAGTTCTAATAGCACTGACAACATCATCAAGGGAGAAACTACTTTGTATTTCAGTGGTTAAGTCCCCGGCAATAATCATATTCTGTATTTCATTAGCAACTTCCTGAAATTCATCCCTTTTTTTCACAGCAATCCATTTATTCAGATCAAAACCATAAAGCTTTTTGTTTCCAAAAATGATTTCCAGAGAATCAATCCCTGCTATATCTATACCAGAAAGTCCGCCATACAAAATGACATCGGAATCCACAGGCATATTATTAGTAAGCACTCCGGTTGTCTCACCGCCAACCGCATCAAAAGCCATTAGAGCTTTCAACTCATGCGTCAATTCTTTAAACTGCTTTACAAAACCCTCTTCAGCAGAATTCAATACAAATTCCTCACCTGCAGACTTCAATTTCTCAACTTGCTCCTGTTTTCTTACAATATTTATAACCTTAACACCTTCCATTTTGGCAAAAACTCTGACAGATTCAGCAACCTGGCCACTTGCCGCATTTTGCACTATTGAGTCACAACCCTTCTCCTTTGCGATATCAAAAAGCGCATAAGCTGTGAATGGATTTATTGAAAGGCAGGCAGCCTGTTCAATTGCCAATTCGTCTTTTATCACGATACAATTATCTGCATTTGTGACAAAATATTCAGCCCAGGTGCCATCATTATCACCCTGCACAAAACAGCTTACTCTTTTACCTGTCAGATACTTCACATTGGGACCTGCATCCTCAACAATTCCAGCTCCTTCAAATCCCGGAACAGCAGGCAATTGTTTATCCACATTGTACTCTCCTCTGATAAAAGCAATATCAGAAGGATTTATGGGTGCGGCTTCCATTTTTATTAAAACATCATTAGGCTTCAGATCAGGTAATTTGCGCTCACCTGTTTTTAATCCTATTATTGCTCTGATTATATTGCGATTATACACAGGCAGAATTACTGAATTTGATTTTTTCATACTTATTTTAATTATTATATCCCCCCTCACCTTTATCCTCTCCCAATGGGAGAGGAATGAAATAATTGAAACTATATACAGCGTTTTAAAGTAATCAATTGATTATATGATCCTAATATTAAATTCTAAAAATCTTTTGAAGAAATATTCTCTTCAAACTTCTTCCCCATAGCCGTCAACGTAAGAATGTAGCCCGTTGAATTATAGCACATAATGCAATTTATAAAATATGTACCCCTCACCTTTTCCGATAATTGTCAAATCTTTTATATCAATAATAAATTATAGTAATACTATTTAAACCTGAAGTCG
>JAOZOC010000078.1 GCA_029933495.1 Bacteroidales bacterium | reverse complement strand
TATATGATGGGGTCGGCGGTTTCGTTCTGGCCTATATGAAAACGATACCCGCCTATGGCATACCCGCCGTCGGTAGTTTGGATAACAGAAAATCCCTGGTAATAAAAGCTACCTGTTCCAAAATTTGATTCCCATTCTTTTTCACCTGTTTCACCAATGTTTAATATAAATACTTTTGAAGGTAATGAATATGGTTTCTTAATTCCCACTACTACATATTGATTATCTTCATTTATAATTAAACACCTTGGAAGGTATGCTGTATCATACGGCTCAGACAATTCACCATAGTATTTCGTCCAGATTATATCAAGGTCTATGTTTAGTTTTACAAGCATACATTGGTCGTGCACCCAATTTGACGTATAAACTCTATGAGTTCCTGTAAAAAAAATACAATTATTATCATTATCAACAATTAATGAACCTCTGGATAAATCCCTTTCTGCTTCATTATCACCTATAATGTATTCATATAATTTATTGCCCAAATTATCAAGCTTTATTAATGAAATTTGATGCCAAGGTTCATTTTGTGGGTTTCCTGTTGTTCCTCCAATTACATATCCATCTTCAAGTTCTATTATTGAGAGACTTCCATTCCATATATTTGTTGTTGATTCATATCTGTTATTAAAATATACTCCTTGCGAAAAAGAAATATTTCCAAACACAATTCCTAAGACAAGTAATAACGTAATTGAAATAGATTTCATAATTTTTTATTGATAATAAAAAATGGAGAACCTCTTAGTTAAGAGATTCCCCATAATAAAATTACTGAATTACAACCTTTTGCATTCCGGCTTCTCTGTTGTTTAAAATCAATTTAACAAAATAATTACCTTTTTTCAGGTTTCCCGTTTGAACAATAAGATAATCCATTGTCATACCCGTTTTATATTGTTTAACCGTTTTTCCGGTAATATCAGTCAATTGTATTATTGCATCAGCATAATCATTATCCAGTTCGTAAGTACGTCCGATATAATATTCCTTTTGTTCTGCAAATATATGAATACTACCGTCAACTTCAACAACCAATTTGCATTCGTGACAATAAAAATCCACGATAAATGTCTTTACCGGATGCTGCCTTCTGAATCTTTTTCCTTCAACCTGTTATTTTATAAATAACGACCATAGTTTTCTTTCAGCTTCCGTCATATTCTTCCTCAATTCTCCCGCCCGTTTAAATATTTCAGGACTCGCTCCGTAGAACATTTCTGCTTTTAGTAAAATATTGCTCTTTTTCATTTCACTTCACTTTAATACTAATCCTCACCTCAGCAAGATGAAAATTAGCCCCAAGATTAAAGACTGCCGCCCCAGTAGTCTCCCCACTTGGGGAGATTTAGAGGGGCATCATTCCCTATTGGGGAGATTTAGTGGGGCTTTCCTCAAAAACTGTCGGAGGCAGGAAATACTACAACCTGAATCGTAAGATTCAGGATTAAAATGTAAAAAGTGTAAACTAAATTCAGGACGAGACATAATCCGCACCACACAGACCTGCAAGGTTTTTCCTTCCCAGCAGGCTTACAAAACCTTACAGGTCGAGCCGTATAACGTATTACTTCAGCAATTCGGCAATAATATCATCCACACCGATACCTTCGGCTTCGGATTTGTAGTTTCTGACGATTCTGTGACGTAACACTGTTGCTGCAACGGCATTCACATCTTCGATATCGGGCGAATACTTTCCGTGAATTGCAGCATGGGTTTTGGCACCAATAATAAGATACTGCGAAGCACGTGGCCCGGCACCCCATGTAAGGTAATCGTTGGCCCACGGATGAGCACTTTCCGTTAACCGGCGGGTTTTGGCAACAAGTCTGACAGCATATTCATACACATTGTCAGGAACAGGAATCCGGCGAATAAGATTCTGAAAATATATTATCTCCTCTGATGAAAGAATAATCTTCAGATCAGCTTCATATTCCGTCGTAGTTGACTTAACAACATCAATCTCTTCCTTAAAAGAGGGATAATCGAGCCAGATATTAAACATAAACCTGTCGAGCTGAGCTTCGGGTAAAGGATAGGTACCCTCCTGCTCTATCGGATTTTGTGTTGCGAGGACAAAGAAAGGTTCTTCAAGCTTATAGCGGTTGCCGGCAACAGTAACAGCTTTTTCCTGCATAGCTTCTAAAAGTGCAGCCTGTGTCTTGGGAGGTGTTCGGTTTATCTCATCCGCAAGGATAATATTTGCAAAAACCGGCCCTTTGTTAAATCTGAAATGACGACTTTCGTCCAATATCTCAGTACCAATAATATCAGATGGCATCAGGTCGGGAGTAAACTGAATCCTATTGTATTTTAAGCCAAGTGTTTCAGACAAAGTATTAACCATTAGTGTTTTTGCAAGTCCGGGAACTCCGACCAGGAGAGCATGTCCTCTGGAAAAAATAGCAATTAACAGGTCGTCCAAAACCTGTTCCTGACCAACAATAACTTTTGCGATCTCCTTTCTGAGATCTCTATATTTTTGAACAAATGCATCTAAAGCTTCAACGTCTGAATTATACATAAATGTTATATTTGTCCGCCAAAGCACGAAGTGCAAAGGAGGATGTTATTTGTTATGCGTTTTGGAGTGGTTCAACTATTTTTTAAACCAATTATTAGCAAACTCACAATCTTTATAACTATCATTAATTTTTATAAAAGTCTTATCAATCTTCACAGCTACCCAATCCTGAATTACTTCTTGCTTTTTCTGTTCAAGAGCCCACATTTGTATTTTATCATAATCGTCTTTCAGATTTGCCTTGTGGGGTTCGGTACGTTTTTTAAGATACAAAATCCTGTACGCATCCTTATTATCATCAGTTTTGAAAGGAACCGGAGCAGATATTTCCCCCACTTCAAGTTTATCAATAACAAAGAAGACCTTCGGATCAAGCTCATCCGCCTCAAATACGGAAGTACCAGTATTTGGATTAATCAGAAGCCCACCGTTATTTTTACTGGGGTCATCAGAAAACTCAGCAACAGATTCTTCAAAAGTATATTTTCCTTCTTCAATCAGGCCGGCAATACTATCCAGTTCATTTTTAGCTTTCATCAAATCTAAAGGTGACACTTTCGGCTGTAGCAGAATATGCCTGACATTGATATAATCACCACGCCTCTCAATCATCTGAATAATATGAAAACCTGCTTCTGTTTCGAGTATATCAGAGACTTCACCTTCTTTCAGATTAAAAGCTACCGCCTCAAACTCGGGGTACAATTCGCCACGTCCTACAAATCCAAGTTCACCACCGCTTTTAGCAGACCCTGGATCCTCAGAGTAAAGAATAGCAAGTGTTGCAAAACTCTCTCCACCAAGGACACGTTTTCTAAGTTCAAGTAGTTTATTACGAATTCGTTCTCTCTCCTCCGGGTTTATTGGAGGTTTTTTTACAATTTGTATCAACTCCACTTCCGAATTTATCAGTGGCAGACTATCTTTTGGAATATCTTTATAAAAAGAACGCACCTCAGAAGGAGTAACGGTTACATCCATGGTTATCGAATTCTGAACCGTCTCCATCATCATCTGCTGTTTTATCAGACCTCTGAATTCATCCTTTATTTCAAATATCGACTGCTGATAAAACTCTTCCAGTTTTTCCTGTGAGCCGAATTGCTTGATATAATATCTGAGTCTTCTGTCCATCTCCGATTCAACCTGCATATCAGAAACCTCCACACTGTCGAGTTCACCCTGACTTAACAATAATTTTTGTCGCAACATTGATTCCATAATATTGCATTTTACCGATGATTCACCACCGGCAGCACCTCCCTGTTGCATCCGAAACTGAATATATTGAGCCTCAATATCAGACTTTAAAATAATATTACTACCCACAATAGCAATAACTTCATCAACCAGCTCGCCCTGAGGCTGATCTTGTTGTTCATCCTGAGAAAAAACAGTTCCTGAGAAAATCAGATAAAAAAATGATATAATAATAATACGATAATTCATCAATGCAATATTTTATGTAAATAACACCAACCAGCCCATTTTATTTCACAAATTAGTATATTTCAAAATCGTCCTGCTGCTGAGCCGTCTGAAATATCTCTTCCCGCATACGATTTATTATTTCGAGTTTCCTCTTATTAATTATAATCTGCCGGATCTTTTCTTTTTCAAAACTTAAAGGAGAAACACTCTCTTTTATTTTAAAATCGGATATACTAACCAGGTAAACATGTGGTTCAACCTTTAGTTCAATCTTCCTGTGATTTTGTAAATATGCCTCCTCATTATATGTCTGAATAGGTACAAATTTCAACAAATCGTTGAACAGAATCCAGGTTTCGTCATCCAGAAAATATAGATTTGAATACTTTTCTATATACATCTCCAGAGAATCCATCGCGTCTGGCTTATTGGAATAGAAGAATTTTCTAATCTTTGGAATATTTGGATTATCCTCCTTAAAACGTGCATAAAACCCCTTGACAATATTATCTTTAAGCTGAAAACTTCCAATATTTTTATCGTAATACTCTTCTATTTCGACATCACTTACAACAGTATCCAGTGTCTGGCTCACAAGCTTTGATTCGTATTGATAAATTATAAGAGAGTTACGATATTCTTCAAGCTGCTTCTCAAATTGCATATCTTCATCAAGCAAATTCCTGCGTGCCTTGCTAAGTTCAAGCTTTTCAACAATCCAGCTATTTACATAATTCCAGACAATTGCAATACTGTCTTTCACATTTGTTCCTTCAGGGACAATCCCCTTCAGGTCAGATTCATAAAGATAATCATCATAAACTCTGGCAAGAACATTCTCATCTGATTGCTTTGGCACATTGCAAGAGTTTAACGCCAGAGCAAACAATAGTAATATAGTTATGTTCCTGAAAAAATACAAATTTTGCGTCTATTTAGTAATCGAATTTAAGACCTCTTCATTAATAGTAACAGGATATTTCCCTCTGAGTTGCTGTATCCATTCCTTTTCAAGATAATCCTGATATGCTGCTGTTATAAGGCCTTTTGCCTCATTGAAAGATTTTGGTTCAGGTGCAATTTTTCCATGAACAACCACAAATACGGTTTTGCCGTTTTGGGTCATATTATCGGTAATACCCTTTTTCCATTTTATCTTATCAATAATGTCATTATCGCCTTCTGAGAATTTCTTACTAGTAATAGTCAATACATTAAGCGAATCCCGGCCAAATTGATTCAGAATTTCATCATCTGACAATCCTTTATTAACAAGTTCTTTTATAGAGCTAACATAAGCTGTATCACTAATAGTGTAGATAGTGGCATCAAGACGCTTTTCCCACATAAATTCTCCTCTGTGTTCCTCATAGTAATTTTTAAGGCCGGCAGTATCTTTTACTGCTCTCGACCAGACTTTTTCATCGGTAAGGTCAAACAGCAGAATTCCGTCGCGATATTCTTCAACAATTGCTTTGAACTCAGGATACTTATCCTCAAGCCTGCTGTTTTCATATTGTTTGCATCGCTCATTTACAAAATCTTTAAAAATACGATTTACAAACTCATCAATCTTTTCATCTTTTCCGATTGTCTGATGTTCGGCAATGTATTTAGCAAATTCGGTTTGAGAATAAACACGGTCACCAAGTGTGAACACGACGAATCCCATATTTTCCTTTTCTGGAACTATCCATTTGCCCTGAAAGATGGAGGAGTCAACAAGCGGGTACATTTTAGCGAGCCCATCTTCATTTTCCTTATAACCATAATCTTTTTTTATTCTTGCAATGATAACCTCTGTACTTAACTGCGAACGTTGGTCTTTCTTAATCTTCTTTCCCAGATCCTTTTCAGAATCCTCGAATGATTTAACACCTGTCTTGCTAATTAGTTTAATGATATGCCAGCCATACAACGTAATCACAGGTTTTGAAATAGAACCTGAATCAGGCAACTCGGAAATAGCTCCAATAAATTCCGGAACCATCCTGTTCACGTTGAATTTTGGAAGCACTCCACCTGAGGGAGCAGAACCTTTATCATCAGAATACTCTTTAACAAGGTCTTCAAACTTTTCCCCGTTTTGTATTCTCTGATACAGAGAGTCTATCCTCTTCTCTACATAAACTGAATCCTCATGAGTAGCATCCAGAGGCATTTTCAGGAAGAGGTGTGCAACCTGCATTTCGCCAAGCGCAGGAATTCTCTCTTTTACATATATTAAATGATAACCATAATCAGAACGTACCGGAATAGACATTTCACCTTTTCGAGTATTATAAGCCCCGGTTTCGAAGGCATAGACCATATCGAAAACTGTAAAGTATCCAAGATCACCACCATTACCGGGCCTGACCTGACCGTTTCGTCCTTTTATTTCCCGTGCAGAAGGATCTTCCGAGACATCTCTTGCAACATCCGCAAATGATTCACCTTTTTCTATTCTCACTTTTGCTTCCAAAATCTTACTGAATGCTTCCAAAGTATCTTCAGGTATAGCATTTGGCCCAACCCTGATAAGAATATGACTCGCCCTAATATCTTCCTTGCTGCGCTCATAAGCCTCCTTAAGCAGTTTATCAATAATTGACTCATCAACAAAATAAGGCTCAGCAAGTTGCTCACGATAGCCATCAAGCTCTTTAACAAAGGCAGCAGCAGTATCCATGCCAAGAGTTTCGGCCTCCATAACCTTTAATTTAAAATTGATATACAACTGAAGATACTCCTTAACGGATTTCTTATCAATTGTATCATCCTTAACATTATTCTTTTTGTACACCCGCATAAAATCATCAACGCTGATATTGTCATCTGCAATGGTTACCAGTGTCCTGTCGTCCTGTGCTGTTGAAGTAAAAGCTATTAACAATCCAAAAACGACTAAAATACTCTTTAACATATTTGTTTTCATTGTTACTATTTTGTTTATTTAATATATTCTCAATTTTACTATCATTTTAACACTTGATTAATGAGGCTGCAAATATAATTGTTTTAGGATAATAATGAGAGAGGAAATAAACAATCCTTAACTGCTAAAACCCTCTGAATCACAATATATTAAGCCATAAACAAAAACTAAACCACAAACATACACAAGAGCATTTAACAAAAATTAACACTACCTGCTATAGTTTGGAGCCTCACGAGTGATTGTAATATCGTGAGGATGGCTTTCTGCAACTCCTGCAACTGTAATCTTAGTAAATTTTGCACTTTGCAGTACGCTAATATCATGTGAGCCTGTATATCCCATTCCGGCTCTTAAGCCTCCAACCATTTGATGTATTACTTCTGACAAACTTCCTTTATAAGGCACCCGTCCTACAATTCCTTCAGGAACAAGTTTATTAATATCATCTTCAACGTCCTGAAAATAACGATCTTTAGAGCCCTTCTGCATAGCTTCTATCGATCCCATACCTCTATACGTTTTGTATTTTCTTCCTTCAAAAATTATTGTTTCGCCAGGTGACTCACTAACTCCGGCAAACAGCGACCCTGCCATAACCGTATGAGCTCCGGCAGCCAAGGCCTTAACAATATCACCTGTATATCTTATTCCTCCGTCAGCAATAACAGGGACACCGGTTCCTTTTAATCCCTGAGCCACCTCGTAAATGGCAGTTAGTTGTGGCACTCCTATTCCGGCAATTATCCTTGTTGTGCATATTGAACCCGGCCCGATGCCAACTTTAACAGCATCAACACCCAAATCTGCAAGGTCTTTTGCAGCCTCACGGGTTCCAATATTTCCAACTATCAGTTCAATTTTGGGATAAGATGTCTTAATCATTTTAGCCATGCGCATTACTCCTTTTGAATGCCCGTGAGCCGTATCAATAACGATAGCATCAACACCAGCATTAACCAAGGCATCAACTCTTTCGACCGTATCGGCGGCAACACCTACAGCAGCAGCAACCCGAAGCCGTCCGCGTTCATCCTTACAAGCATTTGGCCTCTCCTTTATTTTAAGAATATCCTTATAAGTAATCAATCCAACAAGTTTAAAATCATCATCAACAACCGGAAGTTTTTCAATCTTATGTTCCTGTAGAATATCAGCTGCTTTCTCAAAATCAGTAAATTCAGTAGTAGTGATAAGATTTTCGGTTGTCATAATGTTCACAATAGGCTTATTGTGGTTTTTCTCAAAACGGAGATCACGGTTAGTAACAATACCTACTAATCTGTTTTCTGCATCCACAACAGGAATTCCGCCAATATTGTACTCCTTCATTATATCGAATGCATCTTTTACAAAAGCTTCCTTGCGAAGTGTGATAGGATTTATTATCATCCCGTTTTCTGCCCGCTTCACTTTCCTGACTTCATTAGCCTGGCTTTCAATACTCATATTTTTATGCAGAACACCAATACCACCCACCTGCGCCATCGCAATTGCCATAATATGCTCAGTCACAGTATCCATAGCAGCCGAGACAATGGGAATATTTATTTTGATATTTCTCGTAAACATTGTTGATATATCAACCTCGCGAGGAAGAACTTCGCTATACGAAGGTACTAAAAGAACATCATCATAAGTAAGACCTGTACCAGTAAATTTTTCATTTTCAAAACTCATAATAATAGGATTATTTTAAATTTGCGCAAAGATAATACAACTCAGCAAATATGGCCTTTAAAAAATATTTGCTTTTTTATGTTTCTATATTTGTCAGGCCGAATTAATTATCTAATTTTATCGCGTTTTTCAATTTTATGAATTTACTAATATGTCAGTAAAAACAGCAGTAGTCATATTGAACTGGAACGGTAGAAAATTTCTTGAAGATTTTCTACCCGGAGTTATTGCTAATACTAAGGATGATGCTGAAGTTATTGTTGCTGATAATGATTCGTCTGACGACTCTGTTGATTTTTTAAGAAAAAATTTTCCTGACATCAGAATAATACAAAACGAATCGAACGGTGGTTTTGCAAAAGGTTATAATGATGCTCTGGCCCAGGTTGAGGCAAAATACTATGTGCTGCTGAATTCAGATATTGAGGTAACACCAAACTGGGTAAAGCCTGTCATTGAGCTTATGGATAGTGACGAGACGATAGCAGCAGCCCAGCCAAAGCTTCGCTCTTATTACGAGAAAGAAAAATTCGAATATGCAGGAGCAGCAGGCGGATTCATCGATAAGTACGGTTATCCTTTTTGCAGAGGAAGGATTTTTCAATCATTAGAAACTGACAACGGACAATTTGATGATAATAAGGAAATATTCTGGGCTACAGGCGCCTGTATGTTTGTCAGAGCTGATATATTTCATAACCTCGACGGACTTGATTCCCGCTTTTTTGCTCATATGGAGGAAATTGACTTTTGCTGGCGTGCTAAGATACACGGTTATAAGATAATGTATTGCGGAGATTCAACCGTTTTTCATATTGGTGGTGGAACCCTTCCAAAACAATCCTGGACAAAGACCTATCTGAATATGCGAAACAATAGTATAATGATGTATAAAAACCTGCCTCAGAACAGGATTTTAAAGGTTTTTATAGCCAGGCTATTCCTTGATGGCGCGGCAGCACTAAAGTTTCTTGTTGACGGCGGTTTTAAAAACCTTGTTGCCGTTGTGAAAGCTCACTGGAGCTTTTTCGCAATGATCCCGGAACTCAGAAAGGAGAGAAAGTCTCAAAAGCACGATTCTGTCTCAAAAATCTATCAAAAAAATATTGCTTTTGAACACTTTCTGAAAGGTAAAAAGAAGTTTGAGGAGCTCGACAAAACAAAATTTTCGTAGAATCACTTTTTAGCAAAACCTAGCAGGGCAAGTCTGTATGAATCCAGTCCGAAACCTATTATGGAGCCTTTTGCTCCAGGGGCAATGAGTGAAACATGCCTGTAATCTTCTCTGGCAAAAATATTGGAAATATGAACCTCCACAACCGGTGTTTTTATTGACTTTACAGCATCGGCAATTGCAACCGAAGTATGAGTGTAGCCTCCGGCATTTAAAATAATTCCGTCATACGAGAATCCTTTTTCGTGCAGCTTGTTGATAATTTCTCCTTCAACATTGCTTTGATAATATTCAATTTCCATTTCGGGAAACTCCGGCTTTAACTTTTCAAGATATTGCTCAAATGATATATTCCCATAGATTGAAGTCTCCCTCTTA
>JAOZOC010000077.1 GCA_029933495.1 Bacteroidales bacterium | reverse complement strand
TTTTAATATTATTGTAAAGTCATAAAAAATGAAAGACAATCTGACAAAGCTTGAGGTAAAGGAACGCCTTGAACGAAAGTACGAAAAACTGTTTACCAATGTTTATGATAATGCCGATACGGCATCAAAAGAGGTTGCAAACACCATTGCCCGGCTTATTCACAGGAAAAGTGATGCGGGAGAAAAATGTGTTCTCGGGCTGGCAACGGGTTCAAGTCCGATTGGCGTTTACCGCGAACTGGTCAGAATGCACAAAGAGGAGGGTTTGAGCTTTAAGAATGTGATAACCTTCAATCTTGATGAGTATTATCCAATTCCAAAAGAGCATGTTCAGAGCTACTGGTATTTTATGCACGAGCATCTTTTCAATCACGTTGACATACCTGAGTCGAACATACATATTCCTGATGGGACTATTCCTGAGGATAAAGTTTATGATTTCTGTCAGAATTACGAAACGGCAATACAAGAAGCAGGAGGGATTGATTTGCAAATCCTCGGTATCGGACGAACAGGTCATATTGGGTTTAACGAGCCGGGTTCCGGCATCAACTCCCCGACACGTATGGTAACACTCGATTCTCTGACCATAGCCGACGCAGCCGGAGATTTTCATTCGCAGGAGAATGTTCCCCGCAAAGCAATAACAATGGGTGTTGGGACTATTATGCAGGCAAAACATATTATTCTGATGGCCTGGGGTGAGAAAAAAGCTTCAATCGTCAGGGATGCCATTGAGGGGCCTGTTGTGGATTCCGTTCCGGCAACATATCTTCAGGAGCATCCCAAAACCGACATTGTGCTTGACAAAGAGGCTGCTGCCGAGCTTATCCGTTTCAGAACGCCGTGGTTGGTTCGTGATGTTCAATGGAATGACAGACTTATCAGAAAATCAACCCTGTGGCTTTGTGAGAAATTGGATAAACCAATCCTGAAGTTGACAAACCGCGATTACAATGATAACAGTCTTGGGGATATGGTAGTAAGTCACGGGCCTGCTTATGATATCAACCTTAAGGTTTTCAATATGCTTCAGAAAAGCATCACGGGGTGGCCCGGCGGAAAACCCAATGCCGATGATTCACAGAGGCCTGAGCGTGCCAGACCCTATCCCAAGAAAGCTCTTGTTTTCAGCCCTCACCCGGCTGACGATATGCTTGCAATGGGTGGAACCATAAACCGTTTGGTGGAACAGGGTCATGAGGTGTTTATTGCTTACCAGACATCCGGAAATATTGCAGTCACAGATGATGTTGTTCTCAGATTTATCTATTTTGCCGAAAATGTTTCAAATGATCATTCCATTGACATTGAGGCAATACAACGTCAGATTGCAGATAAGAAACCCGGAGATATTGACTCACCGGAAGTTCGCAGGCTCAAGACATATATCCGTGAGGCTGAAGCCCGTCTGGCCTGCCGTTTTCTTGGTATCCCTGATGACCATATAATTTTCCTCAGAATGCCGTTTTACGAAACGGGAACAATTAAGAAGTACTCTCTTGGAGAGGAGGACGTCAATCTTATAGCTGAGGCAATGCAAAAGGTTAAACCTCATCAGATTTATGCTGCCGGTGACCTGACCGATCCTCACGGGACACACCGCAAATGTTTTGACGGTATCGTAAAAGCTCTTGAAAATGTGAAAGAAGAAAACTGGCTTGCCGACTGCAGGGTTTGGTTATATCACGGAACCTGGAAAGAGTGGGATGTTGCTGAGGTTGATATGGCAGTTCCTGTAAGTCCGGGTGAGTTAAAGAAAAAGCGTGCTGCAATTTTCCGTCATTCCAGCCAAAAAGAGGTTATGTTCCCTGGTTACGATGAAATTGAGATCTGGCGTTTTGCTATTGATCGTAATCGTGAGACAGCTAGAAAATATGACAAGTTAGGTATGGCTGAATATGAGGCTATAGAACTGTTTGTGGAATATGAATTGTAACCTGACAGGAACCGTCCTGTAAAAAGTTTCTTGATAGTTCTTGCCATCTGTGTCTTCTGCGTTCTGCTTGATGGAACGTGGATGAATCGGATGACACTGATTTTTTTGAATGTGTGATATCATTCAATATCAAAAGTTAAGATCCCGATAATAATTGAAATTCATTTTGTGCTTTAATTTCTTTTTCCGGCATATTCTCAAGTAAAATATTCTTTCCCAAAACATCCCCTTCAAACTTATTTCCCGAGACTTCCACATCTTTACAAGCATTAAAAGATAGTGTGTATTTCCTTTTGTGAAAGGCTTTAAATCTCGTACTCCTAATTATTTTATTATTTACAAAGTTAATATTGTCAACAGATTTGGCATATAATACGGGATAATCAAACGGATGAAAAACATTATTTTCAATTACAATATTCCTATGAAAAGGGATCTCGTTATTTAATTTTGGAATTTCGGGATAAATACTGATGATGGCCTGACAAAACTGGTACATTGACGTTAAACAAGGGTCATTAAATGTATTGTTCCTGATTACAACATCCTTAACAGCACCCGATTCGTACCAGTAATTTGCATCACCGGCAATTAAAATGGCAGAGCCGCTTGATTCAAAAATATTGTTTTCGATTACTACTTTGCCGGGTGTTGTAACAAGCAAGCCCCTTGCACGACAACTTCCAAACAGACAATTGCTAACAAGCAAGTCGGGCGTCCAGCTTAGGTTTTCCAATGCGTCACCAATGGTGATCTCCAGAGGTATAATATCTTCAAATTCAACAATAAATTCAGAAGTATTTAATGCTTTAAAAGACTTTAGTTTACCAATAGAAACGGTTTGCATACTCTCGTTTTCTATAAATGCAACTTCCTCGCCGGGTCGTCCCCATCGCATCCCTTCCGACTGGTTATGCACGAAAAGGCATTTCAATTTATAATCGTCAGGTTTTTCAATAATCCGAACGCTTGTACCATGTACATTGATAGGATCATCCATTAATCCGGCAAATTCACAATCAATAATATTTACCTGTCCTGCACAGTTCGATATTTGAAAGCCATCGTCGTGCGCACTTAAATATCTATTCTTTTTTTGATTGGGTATAAAGTTTACATTAGCATAATCTAAGTTTCGTGAATATTGCGATAAACATCCTAATCCGGCAGCATGATATACATTAATATTTTTTAGATGGATATTTTCACTTTGCCACACAAAAATCCCGGCATGGTCGCGTGGGCTGTGACGCAGGACTAAATAATTCCCTGCTGCCGGCACACGGGTAAACTCACCAAGCATTTGAACAACTCCTGCTTCTCGTTCTTCAAAAGAATATTTGTTATCAACTGCTCTAAAACATCCATTATCACCAGTTTCCGGCACTACCAGCCGGGTAGCCGCATCAAATTCCATAGTTCCCCATTTCCACATTGGTTCCTTCCAGGTTTCATAAATAAAATAGAGCCATCCATCTTCAATCACATAAGGAAACTGAACAGTATCAATTTTTAATTCAATGATTTTGTCTGTGGCAGAAACAACTTTTGCCTGTGCTGTTAAAGGAATATCCCAGTCAATATTGACATTTCTAATAGTAATATTTTTGCTGTTATCAATTGAAAAGGGTTGCATTGGCCCGTGGAAAATAAAATCAGAACCTCCTCCATCAATTATTAAATTTTGACATTCTTCTATCAGAAAGGCAAAATTTTTAGGGTTGTTATCTGTAGTGTTCGATTCGAAATAAGTCTTTACATGATTTTTGTCTATTCTAAAATCATATCTGCCGACTGGAAATTTAATCAAAACTTCGCCATCAATAGTTTTGGCTTTTTCAATAACTTTCTGTATCGCAAAAATTGCATTCTCTCCAGTATTGGGTTGTATCCCGGAATCAGTAATGTCGAGTACGGAATTCTGCTTTTCTTTTTGAAAATGGGAACAAGAAGAAGCCAGAATAACAATCAGCATAATGATATTAATGAACTTCCAATTTTTAAAGAATCTTGGTTTATTTTTCATTTATCGGTCTTATTAATTGATGAGTATTATTTTTCGGATGATATTTTATCTATTTTTATAACCCATGCATATTTACTGGTTGGTTTCTTCTGAAATTTTTCAGGAATATCCACAACAAAACCATTGCCTGACTTTTCCCAGTTTAGTTCCTGCTCGCTTCCTAATAATGTCATTGTTGTATTTTCGTCTGGAGTAATGGAAGATAAAAATATTTTAGATGGCATTTGGGTTTCATTTTCTTCGGCAAGATAAATTGCATAAACGGCACCATCTTTTTGGGTAAGGCAAACCTTTCCTTCTTTGTAAGGGGCAATAGCACGGGTTCCATAAATAGCTTCACTATTAATCTCCATCCAATCACCAATTTCTTCAAACAATTTGTAGGCTTCATCATGCCATTTTCCATCTGGTCCCGGTGCTACATTAAAAAGCAGGTTTCCGCCTTTCGCAACAATATCCACCAGCAAATGCACTGCCTGCCTGCCGCTTTTATACTTTGCATTTGGCACCCATGACCAACCGCCCCCGGCAATAATGCACGATTCCCAGGGATAGGGAAGTTCTTTTTCGGGAACACGGTTTTCAGGTGTAAGATAATTTTGATTCTTGCCCGGAACAGCACGGTCAACCACTATTAAGCCGGGCTGTTTTTCGCGTGCTTTTGCAACCAGCTCATCCATACGGATATCCTGATTAACAATACTGGTTTTTAAGAAGCCCGATTGAGTATCCAATGCCTTTTTACTATACCATTTGCCTATATCTTCTTTCGACTCTTTTGCTACCCAGCCACCATCCAGCCATAGGATATCTACTTTGCCATAGTCGGTCATTAACTCCATAATCTGGTTGTGTGTAAAATCGACATATTTATTCCATTTTTCGGGATATAACTCAGGGTCGTAGTTTACATTTCTATCCCTTGGCGGGAAGTACGGATCCCAGTAGTTATCGTTGTGCCAGTCGGGTTTTGAAAAGTATGCCCCTGCCCACATTCCTTCTGCACGGAAAGCATCAAAAATCTCTTTTGTAATATTTGATTTTGGATTGGAGTGAAACGCACACCCCTCATCGGTAACTTTATAATCAGTCTGCTTGGTGTCGAACATTGAAAAACCATCGTGGTGTTTGGTAGTAAAAATTACGTATTTCATCCCCGCATCTTTTGCGGCTTTTGCCCACTTTTCAGGATTGAAATCAACCGGGTTGAAAGTAGTTTTCAGGTTTTCATACTCTTTTACATACTCAAAATAATTATCAGGGTTTTCACCTTTTCTGCGGTCGCACCAGCCATAATCTTCCGGGCAAATAGACCATGATTCCACAATTCCCCATTGGCTGTATGCACCCCAGTGCATTAGCAACCCAAACTTCAAATCCTGCCACTGTTCAAGTTTCTCAAGAACAAGAGGGTCGGTTTCGGGTACATACTTTTGTTCTTCGTGCTGTGAGAAAACATTAAAAGACATTAAAGTAACCAGAAATGGGATAAGGATTTTTTTCATTTTAATATTTTTTTTCATCTATTTGATTATTTATCAATTAATAATTATTTCATCTATAAACAGCCAGGCTTTACCTCCTGCTCCATCGTGCCAATTGGGGCAGGTAGATATATTTTTAGCCTGAATTTTTATATAACGCATTTTTATATTTCTGACATCAGTTTTAAATTTCTTAATCCCGATATTCATGTCTTGTTTTCGGGCATCTACATTAAATGTTTTTACTTCCTTATACTCTTTCCCATCTACAGATACAGATATTATAACTTTCTCAGGGCTGAATATCCACGACCTTTGGTTAACAAGAAACCTGCATTCTATTTTTTTGTCCTTTGTTATTTCCTTTAGATCTATAATAACTTCAACATCTGTTCCATGAAATCCCAGCCACTCTCTATCTGTAAAATCCAAACTGCCTATTACGCCATCAATCAATGTTTTATTACCGTTGCCGGAATATTGATGAGCGTACATATTTTTGATTGAGATATTTTTGCCGGTTGCATAATTGCTGATTTTTTCTTTTTCTTTATAGATTCGTCCCGGTTCGCGAACAGCTCTTCCTTTTTTATCTTGAATTCTGTCGCCAAGTTCTGCCCGGGCCGAATCACCAATAATCTTTAGCTGGTCAACAATTTCGGGATATTGTGAAGCAATATTGTTGGTTTCGCCAATGTCGTTGCTTAAATCGTATAATTCTATTTCCCTAACAATGCCTTTCCCGTAAGGTCCTGGAAACCCATCCATCCCGGGTTTAACACCTACGTATGAACGATATTTGTGCGGAAAGACAAGTTTCCAATTATTTTTTCTTACAGCAATTAAATTTCCACCGTAATAGTAATAAAACTGTTCACGGGGATTTGCGCCTTTATCACTTTCCATTAATGGCAAAATACTCACTCCGTCAATTTTATTATCAGGAAGTGAAGCGCCTGTAATTTCTGCGAAAGTTGGCAGTAAATCAATGGTTGAAGCAATTTGGTTACATTCTGTTCCTGCCGGAATTTTGCCGGGCCAGCGCATTACTGTTGATACTCGTGGGCCACCTTCCCACATTGAGCCTTTACCTTCGCGCAAAGGGTAGGCAGAACCAGCATGGTTGCCAAAGTTTAACCAGGGACCATTATCAGCAGTAAAAACAATCAGAGTGTTAGCAGCCAGACCATTCTCTTCCAGTGTCTTCATAATTTCCCCAACCGACCAATCAATCTCCATCATTACATCGGCAAATAAACCTCTGCCACTTTTGCCTTTAAATTTTTCGGAAACGGCGATGGGCACGTGTACCATGGAATGCGGCAAATAAAGGAAAAAAGGTTCATCTTTATGATTTTTAATAAACTGAACGGCCTTTTCGGTATAGATGGTAGTTAGTTTTGCCTGATCCTCCAATGTGGCAATGGTATCAATAATCCTGTTACCTTCAATTAATGGCAGGGGAGGGTAGTTTGATTTCCAGCTGTTAGTTTCTGCTGGTTCACCATCGTAACCAACCGGCCACATATCGTTTGAATAAGGCAATCCTACATATTCATCAAAACCATGTTGCAATGGAAGAAATTTTTTATGGTGACCCAGATGCCATTTTCCAAATATACCTGTTGCATAACCTTCTTTCTTAAGCATCTCAGGAATAATTGTTTCATCAGAGTTTATCCCAATATTTGAATTTGCGTTAAGTGCCCCCAGAACACCTACGCGCTCAGAATAACAGCCTGTTAACAATGATGCTCTTGAAGCACTGCAAACGGCCTGAGAAGCATAAAAATCGGTAAAACGCATTCCCTCATTTGCCAGCCTGTCAATATTTGGTGTTTGATAATCTGTTGCGCCAAAGCAGCCAATATCGGCATAGCCCATGTCATCAATAAATATTACTACGATGTTAGGCTCGATAATTTCATTGTCTTTTGAAGCAGGATTCTGGCAAGACTGAAAATATAGGAATAGACAAGCCAGGCCTAGACTTATTACTGAAAGTTTAATTTTATTCATGATCGTTTTATTATTAAGCTATTTGCTCGTTATATTTACTGTATTATTAAAGATTCTTATTTCAAGTTTTAATTTTGTTTCTTTTTCTCCGGGAAAAGTGCAATCCAATGTTACTGAATGCTCATCTGATGTTAAAGATGGCAGATCGAGGTTTAGTTCTTTTATTTTATCATTGCTTTTACTGTAATGAATGGCTCTGTTTCCGCCTTCGCATTTTATAGTCTCTCCTTGCTGAAGTGTAACATGAAATACAATTTCTTTATAGCCATCAATTTCCATTTTAATATCTTTAACATTCCCGTCAATGGCTGAGAGTATAAAATTCAGATTTTGCTTTTCTGATGGATTATTAAATGTCATCTTTGAAAACAGAGGTTCACCGGGCTGTCTTACTTTTTTTGAATGCTCTAATCTGACAGGCGTAATCTTTGTTAATTCCCATTCATTGTCAGCCAATTGTTCGAGCTGAAATTCTTTTTTTGTATTTCTAAGCTGTTCTCTAATTTCATCATCAAAAACTCCTTGTAAACGAGCTTGTTCCCAAATTTTTATCTTGTTTAGAATTTTATCTGTTTGTCCGTTTTCTTCAAGAGATTTGTAACTGCAAACAAAACCAAATCCGGCACTATATCCGGCTGCTTTTGCAAGCATCCATTCAATATCTTCTATGCTGGTTTGGTTAGTCATACGAAACCATCCCAGCATGCCCGGCATTAGGTTTCTGGCAAAATATTTTTGATTTTTGAAACGATATTCCGTTTGGCTTTCACGAAAACCTGCATACCAGGGTTCGCCCCAATTCATTCTGGAATAGATATGCCAGAAATAATGTGAAGTACGGCTGGCATCAGCAATGAAATGGCTTTTAATATTATCGTTCAGATTATTGTACCAGGTTGTTGTCATCAAAATTTCTCCATAGTTCCCCATACCTGTAGAACGGTTGCCTTCCAGCCCGTCGAAAGAAATTTGTCGCAGGCCGGTTTTATTGAATAATTCAGCAAGATTTATGGCGACTTCTTTTGTTAATTCTACGTCGGTTAAAAACACTTTGTAGCCGTGGTCAGCAAGCAAACCAATTTTCACTCCGCTTTGATGGATAGCAGCCTTTGTATTAAAAGCCCCGCGCTGACAATCAACTAATTTCCAGGGGTTTTTGTCAGAAACACCACCATACCTGATTAGCTCATCATCAATAACCACCGTTTTTAGATTGTTATTTTTTATCTGCTGAAATATGTCAGGAGACTCTATTTCGATTTCATTTTGAGTACTATTTATTTCTGAAGAAACTGTACTAAATCCCACTTTTGCCAACCGGGGGTCAGGAATAGGAGTAACATAAGAATCATTAGTTGTAATAAAATTAGACAGGGTATGTACGCCAAGATGAACGCCTTGTTTTTCTGCAATATCTACACAATTCTTTAAACCCTCAATTCCGTTTGGAAATTGCTTATTCAGCTCAAAATGTCCCCAGCTTTTAAAAGGGCCCGGATGGTCTAAATATTTCAGGCCAGCCATTTTGGTATATTTGACTGCCTTCTCAATATCTTCTTCGCCAAACCCCATAATCAGATATGAAGCATTGGCTGTTCTTGCTGTTTTACCCCATTCACCATCAATTATTGGGTGAGGCAGACCTTCCGCAAGTTCAATCTTCCCTATATAATCTAAAGTCTGGGTAACAGGACATCCGAAAAGGGCTATTTTAGAACCAACTACTCCACCATCATTATAGGCGGGGGAGAGGAATTTTTTGTGTTTCCAGTTTTCAATTATTCTGTCATTATTTCTGTTTCTACAATAAGCCTGCAATGTGCTACCGAAATTTTCGGGCTTAGCCGCTTCCACCCTATAAAGGACATATCGTTTTCCTTCCTCACTTAAATCTGAATAATCGTCATTTTCAAAAATATCCAACTGAGGCATGCAATCATTTTCGTTCCACGGATAACCGCCAAGGGTTTTTGGGTTTAAAGCCTGTATGCCTATTGCGAATTCATTACCCCTTACTACTCCTACAGTTTCTCCAATAATTTTATTTATTGTTGTAGGATATGGACCCCAGATTATAAGTTCAATATTTTCAATGGGTTGAATATCTATTATTTCAAAACTGATATGTGTATCAGTTAACCCGGGTTTTACCCGAGCTGTTACTTCAGCCGAATTATAATGAAAAATCAGTTCTTCATTTTCATAAATCATTGAAGAAGGCTTATGAATTTTTCCATCAATCCTTATGGATAATAACGGAGCTGTCTGTTCAGTCGCCAAATAATCCTTACCCGAAAGTTTATCGGTCATTTGCGTTATGTTTCCCTTGTTATCAATACCAATAGTAAAAGTGTCAGTTGATAGCTTAGTTTGATGTGCGGAATTACATCCTGTTAAAATTACAATAACAGCAAACAATAAAAAAGAGCTGAATTTCATAGTCATTTACTTAATTAATATTATTCTCATCGTTAATAAAACTTTCCTCAGGATGCAAGAAGTAAGTCTAAAAGACTAATTACAACTCAATAATCTTTCCACTACTATGCCTGCTTTCTCCCTTTTTAAACTCTTTTTCAACAAGTTTATCTTTATATCTGATTAAAGTGTTATTGTTTTTGTCAGAATGAATGGTAAGATTACTTAAAACACCATTTT
>JAOZOC010000076.1 GCA_029933495.1 Bacteroidales bacterium | reverse complement strand
CCGGGAGTACAAAATTCAGTATTGCTTCATTATACACTTTTGGATTTAGCTTGAATTTTGATAAATTTGATATCGATTTTTCATCGTCATACCATAATGTATTAGGTTGGTCGCCTTCAATTACTACTATTTTTAAATTTAATTAATGTGAATAATTGGAACCATATTACCGGAATATTAATAAAATTATTCTTCGTCATATCCATTTTCCTCATTTACACACATAACCACACATTTGCTCAGGAGCCTGAAAAGCAAGTACGAACTGACGAAACCGATCTGATAGACAAGGTTGAAAATATTGCAGAAAATAGCGATGTCTCACTTGATTATACTGAACTTCTCTCTGACATTAAATATTACAGAGACAATCCGCTCAACCTCAATTCAGCCACAGCTGATGATTTGAAGAAACTCATTTTTCTTAATAATATTCAGATTTATAACATCCTGGCATATAGAGAAAATTATGGGAATTTTGTCTCCGTTTATGAGCTTCAGGGAATTGACGGTCTTGACAATGAAACAATTTTAAAAATTCTACCCTACATTACAATCGAGCCGGTAAAATCATCATATAAACCAACTGTCGGAAATATTATTAAATCTTTGAGAAATGAAGTTTTCATTCGATATCAGAGAGTATTACAGGAACAAGCAGGCTACTCTTCAGTTAGCGATGCGTCACTATATCAAAACCCTAATTCTTATTATCTTGGGAGTCCTGATAAGGTTTATGTCAGATATGGGTTGAATTACCGCAACAAAGTACGTTTTGGACTTACAATGGAAAAAGATGCTGGAGAGCCATTTCTAAAAAGTAAAATAAATGATTCCATCGCAAGGTTACCGGGGATGAAGTCTCCTAATGGATTTGACTTTTATAGTGTTTATCTTAGCATTGCAGAATTTGGTCACCTGAAAGCGCTCATAATTGGAAATTACCAACTCAAATTCGGGCAGGGGCTAACAATGTGGACAGGGCTTGCATTTGGAAAATCATCAGATGCAACAAACATTGAAAGATTCGCATCAGGCGTAAGGCCATATACATCGACAGATGAAAACGGCTATTTGTCGGGAGTTGCCTCCACATTCAGACTTGGAAAATTTGATATCACGAGCTTTTATTCAAGTAATATGATTGATGCAGGAATAAGCGAAAGAGATACAATGCCCGATAGTGAGAATATAGCAAGCTCCATTCCCGAAACAGGATATCACCGAACTCCTTCTGAAATCAGGAAAAAGGATGCCCTAAATTTAAAAGCTTATGGCGGCAATCTCACATTCCGGGCTAACAGATTAAAATTAGGACTAACAGCATTCACCACGCACTTGAGCTATCCTTTTCTGAAAGACCATTCAGCATATAATAAATTTGATTTTACAGGATCGCAGATTTTCAATGCCGGAGTTGATTTCAATTACATAATGCATAAAGTCAATATTTATGGAGAAGTATCCTACAGTGATAACGGCTCAATTGCCCAGCTCTATGGCATTACAGCATATCCTCATAATCGTATATACATATCTCTGTTATACAGAAACTTTCCAAAAGATTATCATAACTTTTTCAGTAATGCCTTCTCAGAGTCGGGTCACACGTTTAATGAGCAGGGATTTTATTTCGGAGTTAATTTATTACTTCACAAAAAATGGACTTTATCAGCATATATTGATAATTTCAGATTTCCCTGGCTACGCTACCGAATAAACAGTCCCTCAACAGGAAACGACAATCTTGTTCAACTGAATTACAGTCCATCACGCTATGTCTCAATGTATTTCAGATTCAAACAAAAAAACAAGCAATTAAACACTTTAGATGATGATATAAGGCAACCATATATTATCAACACAAGAAAAACGTCATTCAGGTATAATATTCAGTACCGGATATCACCTTCTATCGTTATGAAAGACAGAATTGAATATTTACTTTACAAGAAAAGTGATATTTATAAAGGCACTGGTTATCTTGTTTATCACGATATTGCCTGGAGGCCGGAAAAAGGAAAGTTATCTGTAGTTTTAAGATATGCTTTATTTGATACAGATTCATACGATGAACGTATATATGCCTATGAAAACGACGTACTTTATGCTTTTTCAGTACCGGCATATTACTACAAAGGAAGCCGTTTTATAGTATTACTAAAGTTTGAACCCGCCAGATATATTACTCTGTGGCTTAGGTTTACAAATACATATTTCAACAACATACAGATTATTGGCACTGGACTGGATCAGATCGATAGTAATAACAGGTCGGAAATTAAAGTCCAGCTTAGGATTAAATTCTAATTAAAAAAAGCCGTGACATTTACACATCACGGCTTTTTTATTATCCCAGATCGCTATCAAGAAAACGAATCTTTGCCTTAAGCAAAGCTACGTCGGCTTTAGCTTTTTCAATTTTAGTTTCAAACTCCTGCTTAAGCAATGAAGCTTTCTTCGATGCTGCGAAGAAACCAAGATTGTTTTCCCAGAGATTTATCTCATCCTCAAGCTTTTTGCATTTATTAACAAGAAAATGACGCTCATTATTAAGGATTCGCCTTTTGTCAGGATTATTATCAATATTTTCAAAACGCTGCTTGTAGTTTATCGTTTGAATTTCAGCCTGACTTATCTTCAGTTTATCAAGCAATTTATTGATAGCTTTTCTAAACTCTGACTGAAGATGTTCTTTATCTTTCATCGGGACGTGTCCTATACCAGTCCACTCACGTTGAAACTCCTTTATGCTATTCAGGTTCTCATTTTTATCATCTCCAGGCACACAATTCTCAACCTTTTTAATGAGTTCTTCCTTCAACTTTTTATTGTCTGCCTCATGCTTATCAATGTTTGTAAAGAAATCTGACTTTCTGTTAAAGAAAGTGTCACAAGCAAGTCTAAATCGCTTCCAGATTTTATCAGAATGCTTACGTGGAACAGGTCCTATTGCTTTCCATTCTTTCTGGAGATTAATAAGGTCATGAGTTGTCTTTCTCCAATCAGAACTATCTATCATACTCTCCGCCTGAGCGCAAATATCAAGTTTTAAATTATAATTATTAACCTGCTCCTCTTTTATTTTTTGGAAAAACTCCTTTTTATTGGAAAAAAATGTATCAAGAGAAGTTTTAAATCTATCCCATACTTCATCATTATTTTTTCTTGGAGCTCGTCCAATCGACTTCCAGACTTTCAGAAGCTCAGAAATCTTATCTGTTGCTGCCTGCCATTCTTTAATTGTATTCTGCTCCAAATTCAAAATTTCTTCGGCCTTTTCACAAAGAGCATTCTTAGCAAGAAGGTTATTCTTTTGGTCATCCTGGAGTTTATTATAATGCTCACGACGGAGCTCATTTATCTTTTCAGTTGTTGCCTTAAAACGTTCCCAGATTTCATCATTCTTATCCTGTGGAACAGGGCCTACCTCTTTCCATTTATGATGAAGAGTTTGAAGTTCTTTAAATGATTTTAATATAGATGTTTCAAGAAGCAATTCCTCGGCCTTTTCGCAAAGATTAATTTTAGCCTCAAGATTCTTCTTCATATCCAAATCCCTAAGCTCCTTATTCATTTTTACCTTATCAAAAAACTTCTCAACATAGAAATGATAGTTTTGCCATAAGTTATTCACTTCTGACTTAGGTACCATACCTATTTCGCGCCACTTCTCCTGCAAAGTTTTGAATTCGTCATAAGTCTTCTTAAGAGTCTCTTCCGAATCGATCAGGGTTTTAAGCTCTTCAAGGATAACTTTTTTAGCGTCCAGATTTTGCTGTTTAAGCTTTTCCTGTTCCTCAAGAAACTTCTTTCTGTTTGTTCGATATATTGCAAATGCTGTGTTATAGCGCTTTTCAACTTCATCTACTACCTTTTCTTGTTCTTCAGCAGCATCCTCGTCATCACCATCAGCACCGGCAACAATATCTTGTTTTTTGTTCTGCTCCTCTTTACTAATCTTATGATAGGCAACCTTAATTAAGGCAATTTTCTTTTTTATCTTAATAACATCCTCATCCACAACTGTATCTTCAAGAATAGCAACAAGTTCTTCCCGTGTTTTCCCATCATAATCCTCCTCCACGTCCTCGTGTTCTTCATCATCTTCATCATCTTCATCATCTGAATGAATATCCTGATCTTCGACTTTATCATCAACAACGGTCTTCTCTATTTTTTTACCAGGCTCTTTAACTAACTCTTCTTGCTTATCATCAGTCTCAGTTTGTTCATCTGAAAGCTCCACTACCTTTTCTTCAACTGTTGTCTCTTCACCAGCTTTAACATCTTCTGTTTTAGCTTTCTTTTTCTTCTCTTCAGGTACTTTATCTTCCACCTCTACTTTTTCCTTGGTTTTTTTCACCGTCTTTTTCGTCTTTAAAGTCGCAGGCTTTTTTGAAGCTTTTTTCTCAACTTTATCATTTTTTTTACTTTTTTCCATTTCCTTTTCGGATTTATCAGATTTTTCTTCTACATTTTTATCTGTCGTTTCAACAGATTTAGAATTCTCCTCCTGTTGTTGATTTTCAACATTTTCAGGATTTTGATTGAGTTGATCTTTTGTTTCCATAAATAAACTAATTCACATAGAGTTGTATAAACAACAATTAATTGAAATTAAATAGCATACATTAACTAAGGATTGCAAAAATATAAATTATTTAATTCAAAGGTAGTTTTATGATAATTATTCTAACGGCTTTTTGTTAAATATCAGATAACCAATGTTTATATTGAAATTAAAAGGCTCTTCACTCCCCTCATAATAGTTGAGTGACATACTTACCGGTCCAAAAGGGGCATGGTAAACCAAACAGCCTGATCCAATGAGATTTCGTGATGAAAATTCAGGTCCGAAATAGGCATCACCATTATCATCCTTAAGTATTTCCTGATATGGTTGAAAGATATATCCCTCAGCTCTAAAATCAAAATTGTTAAAAATATTAAAAACTGCTTTAAGTCCTAAACCTCCATAGTTATAAGCCCTGAATTGTGAAAGAAAGATTGTTGACATCTGAGGTAGAGGTTGAAAACTCGGGGCAACAAGTAAAGAAGCTGTATAATTGTTAAAAAGAGGATGATTACTTATTACAATCTCAGCGAACAATCCCATAGAAAAAATTCCTTTGTGTAAAAAATAGCTGTCAACTGAAAATTTTAACTGAACCCATTTATGATAATCCTTTGCTTCAACAGTATCAGCTACTGTTGAGCCAGGAATAGTATGCTCTAAACCACCAACAAACCTCGCACAGATTTTAAAATCAGACCCTTTTGACTCAAATTGTTTTTTCTTTAACGTATTCGATTCTATTTCTATCGCAGGACTATAAAAATCGAAATATGATATATCTGCTGTATCTGTTCTGGAAAATTGATTTGTTTGATAATATTTAAATTTCTGCCTGCCTGTAGCAAAACAAGCTCCAAATCGGCTATGTTGGCTAACCGGTGTTCCAATCGAAAATCGTCCATAACTATCATTCTCAACAAGATAATTTGGTTTCTCATCTTCAAAGAAGTAAGTGTTTGTATTAAAATAATTCCATCCGTTAAGGGTATATGAAGCTTGAATGGAAACCGGCAACTTACCTGGAATGCCATAAACAACCTGTGCATAGCCTGAATTATGAAATCTTCCAAGATATGTGTTTGCTGTAATACTTAAAGCCTTTTTAGCCCAATAATTATACTGTATTTGAAAAAAAATCTCATTGGTAGCTTGTGAAGATACGAGACCTCCAATTTCGGCTTTTACTTTGTCACCCCTCTTAACACTTAATTCAACATCATATTTTTTCGAAGAATCATTAAATATGAGTTGAGGATAGACATATTCTACGTTTTCATCGGCAATCAACCTTTTGTACTTTTTCTTTAACTCATCAAGAATTAGTGAGTCAGGCAAATTATTTAAAATACTTTGTTTTTTCTGTCTGTCAATACTTAATAGTTTTTCCACATAGATTTGTTGCCTTTTTGAAATCCCTGTAATTTTTATATTTCCAATCTTAATCCGTGGTATCTTTTTCGCAAATACATCTCTCTCGATATTCTTAATATCAGAAGATACTCGTCTTTTTATAAACTTCTTGATCTCAGGCATTTCCCTCATTGTAGCTATATAACCACTATCAATGAATGCAGGAGTATTACTAAAATCAGTAATTCCAATACTTGGAGTTTCAGGTTTAATGATTATTCCTTTTCCTTTCTCTAAGACCTCAGTTGTATTTCTCATTAGCATTGACTGAATCTGAGATACAAGGTCATCCTCTTCAGGCGGGCCATATGGTGATGCAGCCTTAATTCCGATAATATAATCAGGTGCAAAATCATTTTCCATCACATCAATTGGGAAATTATTATACATACCTCCATCAAACATCAGCTTTCCGTTAATTTTAATCGGTTTAAAATAGAACGGGAATGTTGCAGAAGCCCTTACTGCCTGCCCCAACTCTCCACTTTTCATTGTTAATGGTCTGCTCTCGGAGACATCTGCAACTATGCACCTAAATGGCACCATCAGACTGTCAAAGTTATAATTTGCAGCAGCGCTTGGGCCTGAAAACAGCTCCATAAATCCAAAATCCATTTCATAGGGTGTTATTATGTTTGCAGGTATTTTAATTCTGAAAGATGAGTCGAAACTGAGTTTGAATTTCTGCCATGAGGCAGTTGGCTCAGGCTGGTTGTAAAAGCTTGAATACTCATTATCTGTATCACCGTTTATCCACTTTTTCATCTCGTCAGAACTGATTAGCTTTAGTATTTCGTCGGGAGAATAACCACTTGCATACAGCGCTCCCACAATTGCCCCCATCGATGTGCCTGCAATATAATCAATTGGTATGTTATTCTCTTCCAAAGCTCTTAAAGCTCCAATATGAACAACACCCTTTGCTCCACCACCACTTAACACAAGGCCGACTTTTTGAGCATACAAAGACCCGGTAAGGAATACTAAACCGGCAATTATTATGATATGTCTTAAAAGTAGTTTCACTGAATTAGAAACATAACGTTAAACATTTCAGGTTATTGAGAGATTACAAAAATAACCTCTTTTACTTAAAGACAAGAGTTTTTTAAAAAGGTTTCTTTTATCCTGAAATTATCACGAAGGAAGAAATGGATAGAATGATGATTTTAACCACGTTTGACAATGTCCTGGTAATCCTCTGTTTTGTCAAGTTTCTCAAAATATTCCAACATCTCTTTAGGTGGGGAAGTTAATTTTCTTGTATGCATATCAATCCAGGCTCCGTCAACAGTGATAATTGCCGCAATTTTATCATTCTGCTTAAATACATGATGGACCATTTTCCATCGTTCTCCATCTTCTGACATACCGGCAAGCTGCATATCCACCTTTATAGTTTCACCCATCCTTACCTCTTTTAGAAATCTGGTCTCCTCTCTGAAAAGGACTGGCCCGATATGAAGTTTTTCCATTGTGGCAATTTCCATACCATGCTCTGCCATAAAAGCTACTCTTACCTGGGCAGCATAATCATTATAGGCTGTATGGCGCATATGTCTGTTCGGATCCATATCTGCCCAAAGAGTTTCATAAGTTCTGATATATTTTGACATACTTTTATTCTTAAATTTCGACAAAGATAAATTCATTAATTATAATAAATTGCATTTTTTTATTTTAACATTGTATAAAATACTAAATCTCACAATCCATAACTCTTCACCTCAATCCTGCAAGGTTGCCTCCCATCTCGTATAAACCCTACTCCCTGGGATTCCTCTTCAGAGGAAGTTTTGCCAATTTTTCAACAGTTAATGTTGCAAACCCAAATTCCTGGGTTATTTCGCCAAACATCAGATAAAGACCTTTGCCTTTGAAAGGATAGTTCTTTAACGAGTCAGGAAAATGAACAGTGTCAAAAAATTCACCTTTCGCATCGAAAAAAGTTCCGAAATGCATCCACTCTTTTTTCACCGTCCTTACATATTTCAGGGTTACCAGATGCCCTACCAGCCTGACTTTCTTCCCGACATTGTGAATCAGATCTTTTGCCATAAGCTCTCCTCTGAATTTTGTTTTTAGTAAGGCGAAATATGGAAGAGTAACGGGAAAGCCAAGCAATTCAATCTCATCATATGCATCTTCAACGCTGCTGTGTTCCAGTTTTGGCAAGGTGAATTGTTTCGGTGGAGTGTAGAAAAGAGACTTGTCGTTTTTGGGGATACTCTTATTTATAAGCAAATGAACCTCCCATAAAAGCTCTGCTTTGGATTTGGTTGTAAACCTGAAAGCATTTACTCTGATAAGAAGGATAAGTTGTTCGATTCCAACCGGAATCCGCAAAATAAAATCTTCCAGGCTACGAAATATCCCGTTGCACTCACGCTCAGCCTGAATCTGTCTGCCGGTTTTATTTTCAAAATTTGCAATATGAATAAAGCCAATATAAATACTTTTTCCTTTAATGGTTGTCAGGAACTTACTGTTGTTCACGCATGGAAGTTCTATATTTGCTCCCTGCCGCCGTGCTTCATTAAAATAGACCCATGTATGATAAAATCCGCCGAAATTATTAATCACAGCAGTAATAAATTCAAGCGGAAACCAGGCTTTCAGATAAAGACTCTGAAAGCTTTCGACAGCATAGGAAGCAGAATGAGCTTTTGAAAAAGAGTATCCGGCAAAAGATTCAATTTGCCTCCATACCTCTTTTGTCAATGTATCGGGATAACCTTTAGCTCTGCAATTGCTAAAGAATTTTTCCACAATACGCATCATTTCTTTATTACCCCTGTATTTTCCGCTCATTGCCCGTCGCAACACATCGGCATCGGCAAGATCGAGGCCGGCAAAATGATGACAAACTTTCAGCACATCTTCCTGATAAACCATCACACCGAAAGTCTCTTTAAGCTGATCTTTCATAACAGGATGAAGGTATTCTGTTTTATCAGGATTGTGAAACCGTTTGATATATTCCTTCATCATTCCGGAACGAGCCACTCCCGGACGGATTATAGAACTGGCAGCTACCAAAGTAAGATAATTATCACAATGCAATTTCTTCAGCAACCCGCGCATTGCAGGACTCTCGATGTAAAAACAGCCGATAGTCTCTCCTCTTTTCAATTGCTGCCTTACCCGTTTATCTTTTTTAAATTTGTCAACATTATGCACATCAACTTTAATACCCCTGTTTTTCAGAATTATCTCAGCCGCATCACGAATATGTCCGATTCCGCGCTGGCTAAGGATGTCAAGCTTCTCAAATCCAATGCCTTCAGCAACATACATATCCCATTGTGTCGTAAGAAAACCCTTTGGTGGCAGATCAAGAGCGGTATAATATGTTACAGGCTTTTCGGAAATCAGAATTCCACCAGCGTGTATACTTCGCAGGTTTGGAAATCCGGCAAGCTGTTCCGACATTTGAAATATTTTTTCTGTTATTAGATTCCGGTTTGTATCTGCCTGCGGATTTTCAACCAAAGCATCAATTTCGACCTTAGGCAGGCCATGCACCTTTCCTAGTTCCCTGAAGATTGACCTTTTTTTGAAAGTGGATGTTGCACCAAGAAGTGCAGTGTGCTCGCTACCGTATCTCTTGAAGATATAATCCTGTACATCCTCTCGCTCGCGCCACGAATAATCAATATCAAAATCAGGCGGGCTTGTACGTTTGGGATTAATAAAACGCTCAAAGTAAAGGTTTAGGTCAATGGGGTCAACATCTGTGATTTTCAAACAGTAAGCAACAACACTATTTGCGCCGCTACCTCTCCCAACGTGATAAAATCCCCTCGACATTGAGTAGCGTATAATATCCCATGTAATAAGAAAATATGCAGAAAACCCCAACTTAAAAATTACCCCCAACTCCTTTCAACACGCTCAAGGGCTACCCTGTTTTGTCTCCCGTAGCGACATTCAAGTCCATCAAAAGCCAACTTACGAAGGAGAGTTTTATCATCTTCAATATTCCCGGTGAACGCCCTTTTATTTTTTAATGTACTAAAATCAAAATCTATTTCACACCGACAAATCAGCTTTTCCGTATTTCTAACTATTTCAGGATATCCTTCGTAATATTTTAACAACTTGTCAACCGGCATCATCACCTCTGACTTATGTGCAACCATCTCG
>JAOZOC010000075.1 GCA_029933495.1 Bacteroidales bacterium | reverse complement strand
GGTATCAATTTTGAATTTACCCAGCCAGTCGAAATGCGTTTCAATGAATTGCTGACTGGTATCCGCGAAGATGTTGCCGTTAAACTTTATGGTGATAATTTGGATATACTGGCTGACAAAGCCGGTGAAATTGCAGGGTTGATTTCCGGAATTGATGGTGTTGCAGGCGTAAAAGCGGAGGCCACTAGAGGTCTGCCCCAGATTACCATACATTACAACCGCAACAAACTGGGGCGCTACAACCTGAAGATTAATGAACTCAATACTATTGTTGAATCCGCCTTCAGTGGTGGCGTTGCAGGAAGCATATACGAAGGAGAACGGATGTTCGACCTTGTCGTGAGGTTGGACGAGAAACACCGCACAAGTATTGACGACATCAGGAATTTGTTCGTCAACCTTCCCGATGGCAATCAAATTCCTTTAAAAGAAGTAGCTGAAATAAGTTACCAGCCCGGGCCTATGCAAATTAGCCGCGACAATACCAACCGTAGAACCTATGTCGGAATTAATGTTGCCGGTCGGGATGTAAAATCGCTTGTAGAAGAAATCCAATCAGTTTTAGATGAAAAACTGGAACTGCCAACTGGCTATTACATTCGGTATGGCGGTGCCTTTGAAAATCTCGAAAGGGCTTCAAAACGTTTGTCCCTCGTAGTTCCACTTGCTTTGGCGTTAATTTTTATGCTGGTATTCTTTGCTGTAAAATCGTTCAAACAAACCCTCATGATTTATGTAGCAGTTCCCTTTGCTGCTATTGGTGGTATATTTTCGCTTTATTTACGGGATATGCCTTTTAGCATTTCTGCCGGGGTAGGTTTTATTGTTTTATTTGGTGTAGCGGTACTTAATGGTTTAGTTTTAATAAGTGGCTTTAATGAATTAAAGGAAGAGGGTAAACTGCGTATTAATGATATTATTAAAAAGGGGTCGATAAGACGTATCAGGCCAATATTATTAACTGCTTCAACCGATATTCTGGGATTTTTGCCTATGGCAGTTTCTACATCGGCAGGGGCAGAAGTGCAACGTCCTTTGGCAACAGTTGTAATTGGGGGAATGCTTACTTCAACATTGCTTACCCTTATTGTGCTGCCCATTCTCTATAAGTTTGTTGAATCAGGTAAAAAAACAATTAAATTACCTAAAGTTGGAGCCGCAGTTTTAAGCGTACTTACGATTGTAATTATTTCAGTTCTTCCCAATGAACTTAATGCCCAGGATACACCAATAAATTTGCAGCAAGCCATTGAAAGGGCTAAAGAGAAATATCCTTCTGTTAAAGCTGCTCAAATGGAGGTTAACAAACAAAAAGCACTTAAAGCAACGGCTTATGAAATGGGTACTACTTCTATATATACAGGGAAAGAAGAAGTCGGTAAAAACGCTCCCGGAATTCATAACAAAATTGGAATTGGTCAGACAGGTATTGATGTATTTGCTATTCCTGCCAAAACCAATCTGGTCAACAGCCGTACCAATCAGGCATTATCCGGTCAGAATCTTACTGAGTATGTCCTTGCCCGCGATGTTAGTCTTGCCTGGTACAATGCAGTTCATGCTAAACAACAATGGTTGCTTTTCAAAGAACTCGACACATTGTATACCGATTTTCAGAAGGCTGCCGAATTAAGATACAAAACGCAAGCAACTTCTAAAATTGAATTATTATCGGTATCGGTAAAGTATAAAGAATTAAAAGTCGGTTTAAAGAAAGCCGAAGGTAATTATCTGGCGGGTTTACAAATACTTAATCAATATTTATTGTATCCAACTATTGCAGATGTTAATCTCGCTGGTTTGGGTGAGTTTGCTTTCGTGCTTGAGTCAGAAACAGATTCTTTAACAGAAAGTCCTTTGCTGAATTTTTATACTACCGGAATTGATGTTGCAGAATCAGAATGGAAAGCGGAAAAGGCTAATTTCTTTCCAAAGCTAGACCTGGGATATAAATGGCAATCGGTTGATGCCAATTCGGGATTTTATGGTTGGGAAGCAGGTATCTCTTTGCCATTGGTATTCTTCTCGCAATCGGGTAAAACAAAGGCTTCTAAAATTAATTTGCAAATTGTCAACCAGCAGTTCGAGCAAAAAAAACTTGAAATAAAAGCCGGCTACAATCAGCAAATCAGCCGCTACCTTATCTTAAAGCAAGTTATCGAATACTATGAAAACGAAGCATTGCCCTTGGCTAACGAGCAAATTCAGGCAACCAATTTAGCTTATCGGCTTGGTAGTATTGATTATGTTCAATTTATTCAAAATACCGAAGCAGCAATTAATACAAAACAGGAGTTTCTAAATCAGCAGGCAGAGTACTTTGAATTGTCTGCTCAATTAAAATATATAACAGGTAAATAATTAACAAAGATGATAATGATGAAATCAAAAATAATAATGGCATTTGTTGTTGCAGCGACCTTAATGTCGTGCAATAGTAATAGTAAAAAGGCCAGCGAAAGCGAAGAACACGAAGAGCACGGCAACGAAAACGTAGTGGTATTAAATAAAAATCAACGTGAAGCCCTGAATTTAAAATTGGGCACTTTTCAAATGCGAAATTTAACCACGGTAGTTAAGTCAAACGGGCAGTTAGAAGTCCCCCCGGCAAGCAGTGCCGAGCTTACAGCATTTATTGGCGGTAATGTAAAAGAGATTGACGTGTTTCATGGCGATAAAGTAATCAAAGGGCAACAACTTGTCGTTCTCGAACATCCCAATTACATTGCATTACAGGAAGAATTTGCCGAAATAGCAAACAGGCTTGAGTTTTTGGAGCTGGAATTTGAACGCCAGAAAGAACTGTTTGAAAACAATGTGGGTGCAGGCAGGGACTTCCAACAGGCAAAAGCGGAATACAACACGGCAAAAGCTAAATATGAAGGCTTGAAGTCGCGCCTGCAATTGCTAAATCTATCACCCGATAAAGTTATGGAAGGTAAAATTTCCAATACTATAGCCATTAAATCTCCTATAAATGGTTTTGTTAATAAGATAAATATCAAAGTAGGCTCTTATGTTGATGCAAAAGACATACTCCTTGAAATGACTGACAATAGTGCCATTCATGCCGATTTTATGGTTTATGAAAAAGATGTGCATTTGGTAAAAGAAGGACAAAAAATTCATTTTACGGTTTCAAACCGCCCGGATGAAGAATTTACCGCAAACGTTTTTGCCGTTGGCAAACAATTTGAAGCCAATACACGGGCTGTTCATGTTCATGCAAAAATAAATGAGAAGGTATCCGGCCTTATTCCGGGCATGTATATTTCCGGCCATTTGCATACCGACGAAAAATATACACGCACACTTCCCAATGATGCCCTGGTTACTGAGGGAACAAAATCATACATCTTTATACTGGACAATGAATCTCTTGAAGAGCATGCAGAAGAAGAAAATGATGAGGGACATGAGCATGTTGATGTTGATGTTGACAATGATGAACACGATAAAATGGCCTTTAAAATGACAGAAGTCATACCGGGTCTCAAAGACGATGGATATACTGAAATCCACCTTATAGATTCATTACCTGAAAATACAAAAGTTGTGATGAATGTTGCCTATTATTTATTGGCAGATATGAAGAAGGAAGAAACTGAACATGACCATTAAAAACAAACATGTAATGTGATGGAGATGGATGACGGTCCGGGTGACTCACTTTCTTCGATGATGGCGATGAGGCATCCTGTACGGATGTATGTTTTAGAATTACTATCGGACCAGAAGTGTTGCATTTGTAACTTGAACCAACCTTTTTGGTTGGAAAGTTGCCATAATTAATGTGGTAACAGGCCTAACTATCGCCATTTTATCTGGCTGGTTAATTGGCAAATTTGGTTTGAAAAAATACGTTACCGAATGGGTTTATAAAGTGAAGGTTAACCATCAAACTGATACAAAGCTGGTTATTTTTTTCCTGCTACAGCCAAAATCGTTCCGAGGGCAATACCGAGTAATGCAGCAAACAACACTTGCACGTCGGGTGGCAGCAGAAAGGTAATTGTATGTGCCGGTATCCAGAAAAAGGGAATTGTCTTTTTAAATACAAAGTTCCACATTACATCCCAATTCATTCCTGTTAAGATTTTATCAAAATGAACCGGTGTAAAAAACCCTTTTAATGTCCCGCCATTACTGACTATATGAATATCAGAAATCTTATGGAAGGTCATCATCACAGGAGCATAAATAATATTCATAGCTACGCTAATGCAAAATGCAACAAACAATTTTGTAGCTGAAAAGCTTCCGGTCATAGCCACGGTTGCATCACTCATCCCCATATAGCTCAAAAAGACAGGTGTTCCGCTGGCAAATATCACAAAAGCAAGCTTAATTGTAAGTCCGATAAAACCCCAGACAATTGCACGGGGCAACACTCCGAAACCCGTTTCATAGTAGGCACCCGTTTTTATCCTCAGGCCAATAAGCTCACCTAGAGTAGCAAGGATGGCAAATTTCAGGAAGGCGGTGACCATTCCATGATTATGGTTAAATTCTTTATAGAAATCATAAACATCCTTACTGATAAAAAAGGGTAGAAATAACAATATTAATATGCCTAAGAAATAAAAATCCTGCTTTTTCACAATTTACAATTCAATTAGATTAGTATAAAATTTGTTGGGTCAAAAGTAGAGAAAATTGCAATGATATCACAGCATTAAGAATACCCATTCCATTATTCCACTCAATTTAAACAATTCAATAAAATAAACGTTTATCTTTAATATCCATTTTTAAGTATCTTTATGAAATTAAATTTTGACACAAACCTATGAGAAGTCCGGGAAGAAATACAAAGAAACATTCAAAGAAATATATTGATGAGGTTTTAAGAGATTACCGCATTGCAAACGAAAGCAGGCAGGTTAGTCTTATTGGCCGCCGCGAAGTGCTTACAGGAAAAGCTAAATTCGGCATCTTCGGGGATGGCAAGGAGATACCACAACTTGCATTGGCAAAGGTTTTCAGAAACGGTGACTGGAGGTCAGGATACTACCGCGACCAGACATTTATGTTTGCTGCCGGTCTAATGACACTGGAAGAGTTCTTCGCACAGCTTTATGGCGATACTGATGATAAATTCAATCCCCAGGCTGCCGGACGGCTAATGAATAATCACTTCTCAACAAATACAATTGACAAGAATGGTGAATGGCTCGACCTGACCAAACGTAAAAACTCATCTGCTGACATATCCCCTACTGCCGGACAGATGCCACGTCTTCTGGGGCTGGCACTGGCCTCTAAACTCTTCAGGGCAAATCAGGAGAAACCGGAGTTTAAAAAATTCACTGTCAATGGTAATGAGGTTGCCTTTGGTACTATCGGCGACTCATCCACTTCGGAAGGTTACTTTTTTGAGACACTAAATGCTGCAGGCGTTATGCAGGTTCCACTTGCTATATCAATCTGGGATGATGGTTATGGCATTTCTGTTCCAAGAAAATATCAAACTATAAAAAACAATATTTCTGAAGCCCTTAAAGGATTTTCAAAAGACGCTAAAAGTGACGGATTTCTGATTTATAAAGCCAAAGGTTGGGATTATGAAGGATTGTGCAAGGTTTATGAAGAGGGAATTCCTGTTTGCAGGGAGAAGCATATTCCTGCAATATTCCATATCACAGAGGTTACACAGCCACAGGGACACTCAACATCAGGTTCGCACGAAAGATATAAACCTAAGGAGCGACTTGAGTGGGAAACCGAATTTGATGGAATTAAAAAAATGCGGGAGTGGATCATTAGAGAGAATGTTGCAACGGCTGCAACGCTTGACAAAATTGAAGATGAAGCTTCTGAGCGGGCTAAAGAAGCAAAGAAGAATGCATGGAATAATTTCATTGTCCCATTAAAGAAAAAACGTGATAATTTCATCAAAATGGTGGACATCACAACCTGCAACTGTGCACAGACAGCTCAGATTGATGCAATAAAGAAAAACCTGAAAATGATTGCCGATCCAATCAGAAAAGACATAATCTCTTCTGCAAGGCAAATTCTCAGACTTATCTGCGATGAATGCAGCAATCCAAAAAATTCGCTTAAAAAGAATGTAACAGCTTGGTTAAAAGAAGAGATAAAAGATAATGAAGACCGCTATAACTCGTACCTTTTCAGCCAGTCATCACACTCGGCACTAAATATAAAACCCAGGAAACCGGAATATGATGAAAAAAGCGAAATGGTTCCCGGAAGGCTTATCCTGAACAAAAACTTCGACTTCCTGTTTGACAAACATCCCGAGCTGGTTGCTTTTGGTGAAGATGTGGGCTATATAGGTGGTGTTAATCAAACCTATGAAGGGTTGCAGGATAAGTATGGTATTAACAGAGTATTTGATACTGGAATTCGTGAGGCTACAATTATCGGACAGGGACTGGGGATGGCATTACGCGGACTCAGGCCAATTTCTGAAATTCAGTACTTTGATTATCTGCTATATGGATTACAGGTGCTGAGTGATGATCTTGCGACACTTCAATACAGAACAAAAGGCGGACAAAAAGCACCGCTAATCATCAGCACCCGAGGACACAGGCTGGAAGGAATATGGCATTCCGGCTCACCGCTGAGTATGGTTATAAATTCAATCAGGGGAGTGAATGTATGCGTTCCGAGGAATATGACACAGGCAGCAGGATTTTATAATCTGTTTCTCGAATCCGACGATCCGGCACTAATTATAGAACCTCTTAATGGCTATCGCCTTCGCGAAAAGATGCCGGCCAACATCGGAGAATTTAAAACACCTGTTGGAGTGCCTGAAATTCTCCAGCAAGGCAATGATGTGACAGTCGTGACTTATGGTTCCTGCGTAAGAATTGCAGAAGACGCAGTAAATCAGTTGAAAGGATTCGACATTTCAGTTGAGCTGATTGATGTACAGACACTACTGCCTTTTGATGTCAACCACACAATTGTGGAATCGCTGAAGAAGACGAGCAAAATTTTATTCTTTGATGAGGATGTTCCCGGAGGGGCAACAGCATTTATGATGCAAAAAGTAATTGAAGAGCAGGGTGGGTATTATCACCTTGATTCAGAACCTCGTACAGTTACCGCCAAAGACCACAGAGCAGCATATAGTACTGATGGAGATTATTTTTCAAATCCAAATGCAGAGGATGTTTTTGAGGCGGTATATAATATGATGCATGAATCAAATACGGAGAAATATCCTAAAATCTTTTAAATGAATTAATACTATTTTTGCCAATCGAATTATTCTTGATATGGATTTTAGGAACAAAGCTTTTAAACCTGACTACATATTACTTGTATTTATATTGCTGATTGGCGGCGTACTGCGTTTTTATCATTACTCTGAACTTCCCTTTACTTATGATGAGTTCAGTGCATTTTTCCGTACGAGCTTCGATAATTTCAGAGACCTTATCGAATATGGAGTAAAAAGAACAGATACTCATCCGGCAGGAGTTCAGGTTTTTATCTATTATTGGATAAAATGGATTGGCTCATCAGAACCTGTTGTTAAACTTCCGTTCACATTAATGGGAATCGTTTCTATATTCCTCTCTTTTATAATTGCGTCAAGGTGGTTTAACAGAACTGTTGGCCTCATAACTGCAACATATATTGCAGTTATTCAATACACAGTTATGTACAGTGTTATCGCCCGGCCATACATAAGCGGGATGTTTCTTGCACTTCTGATGGTCTGGTTTTGGACAAATGTAGTTTTCAATCGGAGCAAAAATTACTATTGGTTTCTGACAGGTTACATCATTGCCGGTGCAATGAATGCATACAATCATCATTTCAGTCTTTTGCTGGTTGCTATGGTTGGATTCACAGGCCTTTTCTTCATTCCCAAAAAATATCTGAGATCATACATTCTGGCAGGTATAATTATTTTTATTCTATATATTCCTCATCTCCCAATCTTCTTTACACAGCTTGGATACAAGGGAATTGAGAGTTGGCTGGGCAAGCCGGATTCTATGTTTCTGTTTAATTACCTGGGATTCATTCTTCATTTCAGCATAATATTTTATCTGACCACAGCTGCACTGATAATCCTGAGCTTTTTCTATCGTACAGATAATATCAAAGAGAATAACAAATTCAGGATAATAGGTCTTCTATGGTTTTCTATCACTTTTTTGATTGGCTTTCTCTATTCGGTCTTTATAAGTGCTATCATTCAGTATTCAGTACTGATATTTGCTTTTCCCTTTTTGCTTATGGCTCTGTTCTCATATTTTAAAGAATTAAAGATAGCACCTAAAATACTGATTGTATTGATAATAGCTTCGGTGAGCATATACACACTGATATTCAACAGACAGTATTACAAATACTTTTATGCATCAGGATTTAAAGAAATAATAAAAGAATCGACAAAAACTCAAAACAAATTCGGAAAGGAGAATGTAACTGTAATCTTGAATACAATAGATAAGATCAATGACTATTATCTTGATAAGCTTAACATTCCTGACAATAACTTCATATATCTTGATAGCCTTGGCAGTTATAAACAGTTCCGTGATTCGCTGAAGAAAATCAGGACGGAGTATGTTATTTTTGCCTGGGCAAATTATACTGACCCTCAGTTTTTGCAAATTTCTGAGGACATTTTCCCAAATATTATTGAAAAAAAGACCTGGTTCACCTCAAGTTTCTATCTACTGAAGAAAACCAAACCTGAAGATATGGAGTACACTTCTGCTGACAAAATTATCTTTGAATCAATTAATAATTATGAGGCCACATTAATATCGAATTGGGATACGGTTCCCGAAAACCTCATTCTCCCAAAAAACAACCCTGCAACAAATCACTACATGCAACTATCAAAATGGAGAAACTACAGCCCCGGTATAACCTTAGAACTTGATAGCATAATTAATAATAAAAACAACCTTATTTTCATTTCACTTGATGCATATTTTCTAAAAGAGCCTTCCGAAGTGCTATTGATTTCCGAATTAAGGTCGGGTGACGAAGTTATAGACTGGCGCTCCATACCTTTCACAGATTTTATCAGCAGGGTTAATGAACAACAGACTGTCTATTTACCGCTAAAGCTGTCGGATATCAATTTAAATCAAAAGGGGATAACCTTGTCAGTAGTTATCTGGAACAAATCAAAAACAAAAGTTCTGATTGATAATTTCAGGATCATAACCTATGAAGGAAATACGGTTATTTATGGCCAGTTTGAAAAATTCTGATCAATATTTTCTATTTTTGCAAAAAAAATTTGTGCCGGGAAACTGTCTGGTATCAGTAAAATAAATTAATAATGCACGAAATTGAACCATACTACAACTGGAGAAACTTATATATCGCATCCAACGACAGGCGATCTCCTTTTTATGGAAGCAAGAATAGTGAAATTGAGTTTACCGATGCCATTTACGATCACTACATTCACCCGCAATGGGATAATATAGGTTCGGCAACCCTTTACATAAAGCTTCTTTATACCAGTTACGAAGAGGGATTTTGTATTATTGAACTTTTTGGCGAATGGAATGACACTCTGTATAACGATATTATGTTTCTAAAAAGAAATATTGCAGACCATATGATTGATCAGGGAATCAATAAGTTTATTCTTATTGGTGAGAACGTCCTGAACTTTCATTCGGCAGAGTATGACTACTACCATGAATGGTTTGAAGATATAGAAGATGGATGGATTGCATGTGTAAATTTCAGAGATTACATTATCAGCGAGTTTGAAAGTGCCCATATTGACTATTACCTTGCAATAGGCGGAACGCTAAATGAAGTAATCTGGCAAAGCCTTAACCCTATGCAGTTTTTTCATAAAATTAACAGTCTGATAACAAGAAGGCTTACTCCATGATTATTTATTAATATTGAATTATATTGATTTTTATTTTTTGTAGTTTTGCATCATAGCTATTTCAATTATTGTGAAAAAACATATTAATCTTCAGGTTTTCGGACGGGTACAGGGTGTTGGTTACCGATACTCATGCATGGAATCCGCAAACAAATATAATGTAAAAGGATTTGTTAAAAACAAGGCTGACAGTTCTGTCTATATTGAAGCTGAGGGAGAGGAGGATCAGTTAATACAATTTACATTGTGGTGTCACAAAGGCCCGGTGTGGGCAAAAGTTACCAG
>JAOZOC010000582.1 GCA_029933495.1 Bacteroidales bacterium | reverse complement strand
ACTGCCGGTTTAAAAAGAATAAAATAAAATATATTGACTACAAAGATCCTGACTTTCTGATGAGATTTCTGAATGAGCAAGGTAAAATTTTACCTCGTAGAATTACAGGAACATCAACGAAATATCAAAAGAAAGTAGCCAAGGCTGTCAAAAGAGCAAGGCACATTGGATTATTACCTTATGTAGCAGATTTACTAAAATAGGGAGGGCGTTATGGAAATAATATTAAAACAAGACATAAAAAAATTGGGCTATACTAACGACATCGTTAGCGTAAAGAACGGATATGCCCGTAATTATTTACTCCCAAAGGGAATGGCAATTTCTGCAACACCAACCAATCGTAAGGTTCTGGCTGAAAACCTGAAACAAAAATCCTTTAAAGAGGAGAAGGTCAGAAAAGAAGCAGAAACTCTTGCTAAGGCCTTAGATGGTATTACTGTTAAAATAGGTGCTAAAGCTGCTGATTCAGGTAAAATATTTGGCTCTGTTAATAACATACAAATTTCAGAAGCTCTGAAAAACCAGTTTAGTTACGACATCGACAGAAAGAAAATTATGGTTGATGGTGATAGCATTAAAGAAATTGGGACTTATACTGCTGAAATAATTCTGCATAAAGATATCAAATCAAGCATTAATTTTGAAGTTTTTGCCGAGTAGGTATAAAAGATACTATAATAATTATAAAACCCCATCCAAAATTGGATGGGGTTTTTTCAGGTGTGTGAGGTAGGATAGTTAACAGAAATGATGGTTAAGTGTAAGGATCTTCTCTTATATAGTTACCGTTAATTCCTAAATAATTCCATTTTACTTTTAACCGTTTTATCACTATTTGTTGCATTTCCCACACCTGTCAGTAGTCTTACCAACAGAAAAAGTGTTAAAAGATATATAACCAGATAAGTTAATGAAATTCCAGATAGCTTAAATGTTGTTGATTGATTTTCCATTTTCTTATTTTTTGTTTTTTTAAATATCATTTGGCTTTTATAATTTCCGTAACATTTTAATATGCAATAAATTCGCTTAACTATTTTTATTAAAATATCAGGCTATAAAATTACTACATTGAAAAGCAAAAAACCCCCCTGAAAACCACCGAAAAAAAAAACGGTGGTTTTCAGGGGGGGTAGTAATCACTAACAATATCTATTATCCTGTTTTTAAATAGATTAGCTATTTTACCTAATCGACCAGCTCATTTACTATTGCCCATTTTACAAGTCCGACGATATTTTTTGCACCCGATTTATTCAAAAGACTTGTGCGATGCCCCTCGACAGTGTAATGACTTAAGAATAGTGCATCGGCAATTTCCTGAGTATTGTATTCCTGACAAATAAGTTTCAGAACCTGATGTTCACGGTTAGAAAGTTTAGGGAATAAGCGGGTATTTTGGGATTTATTATTCATTACACCACCTAACATATCAAATGACAACTTTTTACTAAAAAAAACTTCATCAGAGTTTACTTTTTGAATTGCTTCTGTCAGCTCATCTCTATCGGTATCTTTCAGAATATATCCGGAAGCACCATTTTGTATCATACGTTTTACAAACCTCTTCTCATTATACTGCGATAGCGCAATAACCCTGGTTTTAGGAAATTGTTTTCTGACCTGCTTACAACAATCAAGTCCATCCATTTCGGGCATATTGATGTCCATCAAAACCACGTCAACATCAACCTCTTTTAACTTTTCAAGAACCTGTACTCCATTATTCGCTTCAGCTACTATCTGAATATCCTTAACATTTGCAAGGGTTGTTTTAACCCCGTCAATAAGTATTTGATGATCATCAGCAATAAGAATTTTAATCATACCGAATAACCTAATTGAAATGTAGAATCAAAAAATTTATCACCTACAAAGGTAATAACTTTCTTATAAAAGATTTATGGCTTTAAATAAAATATATGGTTATCTATGTCTCAATGCCTTTAACCGGAATATTTATAAAATAAGATGTGCCACGGCCGCTCTTTGAATTGATATTCAGTTTCCCGCCCAAAAATTCTATTCTTGATTGAATGCTAGTAAGGCCTATAGATTTTGATTTCAGTTTTTCTTCAACATCAAATCCCTTTCCGTTATCGGAGTATTGCAAGCTTACTGTTTCATCTTCGTATATCAGGTCAAGGGTTACTTTGTCTGCTCCGGCATATTTCAGCGTGTTGTTTACCATCTCCTGAACCATACGGTAAATCATTATCTCTGTATTTTCGGGTAGTCTTTTTTCTTCTTCATTCGTGATATTCAATATTGCTGTTATTCCGGGGGTGTCGTTAATATTGTCGAAAAGGTCTTCTATGGCTTCATCGAGGCCGAGTTTTGTCAGGATGCCGGGCATCATATTATGTGAAATACGTCTTACATCACTTGATGCTTTTTCCAGTAATCCGCCTGCCTTTTTTATCATTTCACTGTTTCCGGGACTTTTATCTTCGATGATTTTGAACTGCATTTTGGCTGTGGATAAAAGTACTCCGAGGCCGTCGGGACAATTCCGGCAAGAAATTATGGTATCTTGAGAATTTCAACATTCTGAAAGCCTTATCAAAGAAGGAGATGATGAAACTCAATGAGCGGACAAAAATGAGGAATTGTC
>JAOZOC010000074.1 GCA_029933495.1 Bacteroidales bacterium | reverse complement strand
AGGGCTACAAGAGCAGCTTGTTCCAGCTTATTAAGCAAAGAGATTGTTTTTGTGTATTTGCCAATAGTCACTTGCTGATCTGGTATTTCACCTGTGTTTGAGTATTGTACTTCAAAATTAATGTGCCATTCGGAAATCTTTATCTCACTTGTTGTATTTAGATAAAGGTTGTTTGCATAATCAACTGCCTCCTCAATAATTCGTTCAAGGTTTTTTAGATCTCCTGAAAAGTTGCTTATCTTTTCTAAAGCACTCTCGCTAAAAATATAGCTAATCTTGTTTCTTCTACTATGGTCTTTCAGATATTGCCGGCAAAGCTTTACAAGACTTAATCCGTAATTATCATGGGTCCGTTTCAGTTCTTCAGACAATCTTTCAGTTTCGCTTATTATTTTCCTGGTTCTGTCATTATTAAAAGAAAGCACATTCCAGTTCTGTTGTTTAGACTCAATAAATTCTTTCAAGCTATTATACATCAGAAAAGCAATTGCACTTTTACTCTCTGTTGAGAGTGGAGAATCGCTGTTACTCACTCCGAAGTTACTTGGATTCTCATTAAAATACAGGAAAATGAGATCGCTAAATCCCTTTTGACTACCTGGGAGTCTAAGTAAAAGAACAACATTCTCAAGCTCCGTGAAAATATCTATTAAAGGTGTACTGTTTTTCTTTTCTACTTTAAAAGGGATACTATCCTCATTATACCAGCTAAACGGTGTTTTATCTTTTCTAAAAGGATTAAGATCTTCTGAAATTGTGCCAACATCAAGATCCTTTGCTTCATAACCTCCATTTTGCTTTTCTGAAACAAGCCCCCTAAGACATTTTGATTCAGGGTCATAGAAAACAGTAATAACCTTATCTATTCCCGGAAGGATGGATATCGCCGTTTTGTGAAGGCTGTTAAAAGGATTATCTATAAAATCAAATTTGTGCACAATTGAAATTTTAAGCAAAAGTACATAAAGTTAAGTTATAAAAGCAAATAATTTAAGGCTTATTTTAAGTCATAATAAAATTATGTTAAGCTTAAGTTAATAAAATAAAGCTACTTAATTATAGGCTTAAGTCGATATATTACACTTAATAAGCTTGACAACACTATGTTATATTATGTAATCTTGCAAAAGATTTTTGATAAATTCCTATCATTTATTTTCAAATTTGTTAAGAAAAATAGAATAATTAAGTAAAATCATATAAAGGATAAAGTAATGAGAAATGAAATTTTTGAAAAAATAAAGCAAAACAGAATGCGGTGCCTCAATGAACTTAACAATATTGAAAACAAGGAGCTAAATAAGAAAGAAAGCATTGAAGGCACTAATCACAATAAGATGGGAGTGAGAAAACGCAAGAGCCCCCCCTTATTACCAGTTTCTGCTTTTTGGAACAACATATCCTTTCCCAAAATCTCAATAGATACAACGGAAACTATAAGATCGATCAATAGATATGGCAGACTAAGTAAATCTGCTTTCAATCAATTAATAATGGAAATTACTCCCCTGTTTTCATCTCTTAATAGAAAGATTAATAGAACAGCAGATAAGGTGACGGAAGGGTTTTACAGCTATTCATCACGTTTTTTCGAAGATAGGTATGAGTATGTAGATGTTAATGACTATCAAGGAGTGAAAACTATAGCAATTATTCCGGCTATAGCTTATGAAGAAGAGTATAATGTTCTTAATGAGAGTATTTCATTTTTTAAAGAAGTTTGGGCGAAACTGGCAAAGACCAGGCTGGTTAGAAGTATGGTTTTGTTTTTTGAATTTGATGAAAATATTTCAATAGAGAGTCAGGGTCAGAAGCATATTGCTGTAAGTGAAAAGAGTACTTATGCAATTGTAGAAATTCAAAGAACCCTAACTAACACCATTAACATAATGGATACACATACCAAAATTCTGGTAATAAGACTTAATAAATTAATAGGTTATTTCAAAACTGCTGACATTAATAAAACACACTTAATCCTGAAGGTAAAATCGATAGTTATCAGATTAAAGCAGAGGTTGTTCCCGGCAATAAACAGGTTTGTCAGGTATTAATTTGAATTAATAAGGCTTCCTGAGCCTGAGATTGTTACATCGATTCCAGGATAACCTTTGTAATAAACATTTCCACTTCCGGAAATAATAACGTCAAGGTAATCGGTAACAAATACCTCTGAATTTCCCGAACCACTAATAGTAATATCGGTTTTAAGTGTTTGTAAACCAAAAGCCTTTAAATTACCTGATCCGCTAATTGTTATCCTGTGTTCATTGGCTTCTCCGGTAAGATAAATATTACCCGAGCCTGAAACAGAGCTTTCGATAAAATCTGCCAGCAGACTCATATCTATATTACCGGAACCGCTAATATTTAAAGAAACATCTGTTGAGTCGGTAAATATATTGGTGCTTTCAACATTCCCTGAGCCGCTAATTTCAACGTAATTTATTAAAGGTGTAGTTATGTATATGTTGATTCCTTGGTGATTAATTACTCTATTGTAATATTCAATATTCCACTTGCCTCCAGAGACAGACTTCTTAATGTTATCTATTATATTCTGTTGAGCTTCAATCCTCACCTGCTGTGTGTCACCCTCCATTAGATAGACATTTCCATCAATACTTAACTGAACTCCTGTTATATCAGGCATATTAAATTCCTGAGACACAATTGGTCCATCTCCTTTAATTCCTGCACTATCCTTCCTGCAACCAGCTGATATAACAACTACTATTGCTGCAATTAATAAAAATTGAATTATATTTTTTTTCATTGTATTTGCTATCTGGATATTTTGCAAAATTAATTGATTTCTAGTATAAAAACTATCTGATAACAACTTTATCTGTCCTTACCTCTCCGTTAACCTCGGTTTCTATCAAATAGATGCCCGGTTTTCCTGAGAAGGAACAATTAGAGTTGCCAGAACTAAAATGTCCTTTTTCCAGAGTTTTTATTTTATTTCCGGATGAGTTGTAAATCGTAATTTTAACCTCTGCCGGTTTAACAAGATTTAGCTTTATGTTGCAACTTCCTTTTGCTGGATTTGGATAAATTATTACATTAAATAAATTATCTGAAAGAGCTTTAGATGAAGTTGTTCCGGGAATATAAACATTACTCTTAAATGCACTGTTTGTGTATGATGAAGCAATTATTTTCAATGTATCATCTTCAGTAAATGATCTTGAAAAAGAAGTAATGTGTGAAGAAGGCATTCCGTCGTTTGCCGCAAACCATTCCTCGCCTCCTGTTTTCGTCAGATAGATTCCGTGATCGTTTGAAGCCGCATAAATAACATTTTGATCAAGTTCGCTAACATATATATCGGTTATTTTTGACCAGGAAGAAAAGCTCAGTCCTGTAGCTTCCCAGTTATTACCGGCATCCATTGACTTGTAAACACTTCCGCTTGTCGAACCATACCCCCCGACTCCACCGTATAGAATATCAGGGTTAACCGGATCCGAAACAATTACGCTTACCCCTATTGTTGATGAAGGTACGCCATTGCTAATATCGTCCCAGCTTTCCCCTGCATCAGTACTTTTTAAAAATCCGCCTTTATTCTGGCTGCCGAAAGCTGAATAAACTGTCTGATCATTGGAATAGGGATCAATAAAAATATATCTGAAACTGTCATGCTCCGGGCCCTGATATACATTAACCCAGTTTTGACCGCCGTCAGTTGTTTTATATATCATAGATTCCCATCCATTTACACCGAAATTATTTCCTCCAATAAAAATCAAATCGGGATTACTGGCCGAAACTGCCAAAGCATATATTTGGGTTTCGTATTGCGGACCAATGTTTGGCCCCATATTATCCCAGGATGTTCCTCCATCAACTGATTTATACAGGCCTTCGGCTGCAATGGTTGTGGGGCCGTCTCCCCAGGCATATAAAGTACCATCAGGCCCAACTGAGACAACTGAAAATCTTGTTGCCGGAAGGTCTTCCACCAGATACCATGATCCACCACCGTTATTACTCAAGTAACATCCTCCCGAATTCTCAGCTTCAAAGGAGGCAAGAATGATTTGAGGATTATTCACATCTACTTCAATATCGTTTATCAGTAGTGCTGCAATTCCATGGTTTGCATACGACCAATCGGCTCCTGCATCATCACTTTTACACACTCCGAGACTTAAAAAGCCAGCATATAGCTTATCGGTATTCCCCGGCGCAAAGATTAATGATCTTACATTTCCATTATCACCAGCGCCTGAAGTGTTATAACTCCAGTTTGCTCCACCGTCAGAAGTTGAATAAACTCCATCTCCTTCTGTTCCAACATACATTTTATCATTATTTACTGGATTGATAAGAATATCATTTACCACCTTGTTGGGAAATGATCCTGAAATTGATTGCCAGCTTGTTCCCCAATTCGTACTCTCATAAATCCCCAAAACATTATTCCCAAAAAGCTGACCGCCACCGACATAAACCGTTTGATTTGCGATAGCTACAACATTATAAGGTTTTGAACCAGGTAAATTTGAAGTTTTATCTTCCCAGTTTTCTCCTCCGTCGAACGATACCATTACATAACCCTCGCTTATTCCCGACTGAGCAACAAAAAACACTGTTTCACTGTTATCCGGGTCAATTGCAACACTAACTGCCGATGCGCCGACAGGTAAAATCCCGATCATATTGAAATATGTCCACGATTCACCACCATCGGTTGATTTTATAATCAGGCGGTTGGAGGTCGTGGAATATGTCCCTGAAACAGCCATATAAATAATATCCGGATTACTCTGAGAAACTGCAATATCATAAACCCCGCCTGCCGATGTATAATAAAACGGCTGCCAGGTAAGGCCTCCGTCAGATGATTTGTATGCTTTACCCGAAATGTATAAACCTCCTGCAATGAAAGTTCCATCCTCGAGACATTCAACTGTATTAAATTTTTTACCTTGTGCTGCAGTGGAAAGTGACTCCAGAAATTCCCAACTATCTCCTCCATTATATGAAATGAAAGGGATTCCGGCAGTTGCTATCATCACATCTGGATTTTCTGTATAGATTGCAACGTCTAAAACATCACCGCCAAAAGGACCAACAGATGACCAGCTATTACCTGATTTTACCTGTTGCTGAGGCAGCCCTGTATAGTTTGCCGGAGTGACTGCACTACTATAATTACCTTGGCTATCAATGTTTTTACCATCAAATGTGAAATGCTCATCCTGTCCGAATGTAAAAATATATATCAAGACAAATGTTGTAATGAAAATTGACTTCTTAAACTGGGAAAAAGAAATATAATTACACATAGTTTTAAGTTTTAATGTTTGGTTCAAAGATATGAAATATATTTGCAAAAAATTATTTCAATTGATTAATATACTAAAAAACATTGTAGTTGTCTGGATTATCTTCTCAGCAATATATGTAATAACCGGCTGCTCACAGCAATCTGAAAAGAATCCGATTCTTAATGCCGGATATTATCTCAATCATAATGATACAGTTAAGTATGTTGGGATGGATAATTGCAGAACCTGTCATTTCGAGGAGTGGGAATCATATACCAGAACAGGTATGGGAAAGTCCTTCAATCATGCTACAACAAAAAATAGTGCAACTGTTATAGGACCCGATTCAATTCTTTATGACTCATATAAAAACCTCTATTACCGACCATATTGGGAAAATGATTCCACCTTAATGCTCCATGAGTTCAGGCTGGAAGGAAAGGATACTGTTTTTAGCAGAAAAGAGGTGGTCGATTTTGAAGTAGGTTCAGGTGAGCATACCAACTCACATATTTTTATCAGAAACGGATATGCTTTTCAAATCCCTTTTACATATTATACACAAATGGAGATGTTTGATCTTCCACCTGGATTTGAAGGAGGACACAACACCCGTTACAGCCGTAAAGTTGGTCTTGAATGTATGTCCTGTCACAATGGATTCCCTGATTTTGTTCTTGGCTCGGAGAATAAATATCGTGAAATAAAAATGGGAATTGATTGTGAGCGTTGCCATGGGCCTGGCGAGATTCATTCAAAGTTGATGCAGGAGGGATTTGAAGTTGATACAGCCATATATATTGACTACAGTATTGTTAACCCGTTGAAGCTTTCACCTGAGTTGCAAAACGACCTGTGTGCACGTTGCCACCTGCAAGGGACAATGGTACTGAAGTCGGGGAAGAATTTTTATGATTTTATAGCAGGAATGCCTTTAACTGATGTTCTGGATGTTTTTATGCCTTTCCACGAAGGCGGGAAAGAAGATTTTATTATGGCATCTCATTATGAACGGATGCGCGAAAGCAAATGCTATATTGACACTAAAGGTACTGATGGAGAGCTTACCTGCCTGATGTGTCACATACCTCATAATCCCATCGAAGAAACGCCGGCAAAACAATATAATGACGCCTGTTTGAATTGTCATAAACCGAATATAAATTATTGTGGTCTGCCTGAAAAGGAAAGGCAAAAGGAGGGTAATAATTGCTTTGTATGCCATATGCCATTGTCTTCAACAAGAGATATTCCTCACGTAAAGATACACGATCATAAAATTGCAAAACCTAAAACTCCTGAAGAGTTAAAACAACCAAGAATCTTCAAAGGGCTTATTGCAGTTAATAACCCCGAAACCGACAGCATTACAATAGCAAGGGGTTACTTGCAGGAATACGAGGCATTTCAGCCTGACCCGCAATATCTTGATTCAGCATATAGTTATCTGAACATTAAAGAATACAATGGGCAAAATACTATTTGGTTTAATGCGATTATTAATTATTATTTTATGAAAAATGATTATAATTCAATAATCAAAATGGTTGAAAACCTGGGAAACAGCGTCGTGATTTCGAAATATTTAAATGAACAGGATTATACTAATTATGATGGCTGGACTTCATACCGTATCGGACAATCATTTGAAAGTACAGGCAATCTGCTGATCGCAAAGTACTTTTATAAAAATGCTATTAACCTTGCAAAATATAACTTAGATTTTCAGAATAAGTATGGAACGCTACTTTCGGAGGAGGGTGATTTTGTTAATGCAAAAAAAGTTTTCGGTTTTATTATTTCGGAATATCCCTATCATGTTTCCGCTCATATTAATCTCGGATATGTATATTCACGTACAGGAGATATGAAACTTGCAAAGAATGAATATGAGGAAGCTCTGAGTTATGATCCTGATAACATTCAGGCTCTTATAAATATTTCAGGGATTTGCATATTCCAAAATGAGAAAGAGGAAGCCAAAAGTTATATCGAGAGGATTCTGAAACTTGAACCTGATAACAAAAAAGCACTTCTGCTGAGATCAAGAATAAACTGAGGCTGATGGGTTGTGTAGTTTTGAGGATGCAATTTACAAAAACCATAATAATAATTAAATAAAACATACAAAAGATTTATCCGTTTTAGTAAAAATAGCTTAATTTAACTCAAAAGAATCAGAACATTTTTTTATCAATTGACGTTTAAACTTTTGTCAATGAAACGTTCATTAAAATATTTTCAATAAGTTCGCAAAAGGGAATGAAAATACTTTAAAGATAAGTTCCACGATACAAATGAAATATAGAAATAATTACTCGTGAAAAGGAGGCCCATAGTATTATTATCAGTGATAATTATACTGCTGATAGCAGGGATTTTTCTTACTACTACCTACTCAACAATTTTTGATAATAAGGGTAAGTGGGAGAAGATTACTATATTAGCAGGCAGGCATTCATTTTATCATTCTTTCCATATTTTATATGATGTTGATGAAATTGATTTTTATTTTAAAACCAACAACTCCTGGTATTACGAAGAGCCTGAGAGGAATGGGTGGAATAAAATTCACGGCTTCTCATACGGAAATCATCACGACCAGTCATCAGCCCGCCTTGTTTATAAATGCATTGATGATACTTTATTGCTTGTGGGAGGATACTGCTGGGTGGATGGTGTAAAACCTGACGACGGAGTGGGGCAGCAGGCGACCCTGGATACAATTGAACCGTTCAAGACATATCATTGTAATATTAAGTGCGAAGACGGAAAATTTATATTCAAATTTGAAGATAAATACTGGGAATGTCCTGCCGGTGAGCACGAAAACTGGGGTTATCTGCTGGAGCCTTATATTGGTGGCGTTTTTACCCTCGATCATGACTGGACAATTGACATTAAGGATGTTCCGGTTAAAAAATGAAACCAATTATTTGCCCCAGACAACCTCAAAGAAAAAAACTGAAAATAAATTTTCCTTATTCTTGTTTTATGAACAATAGTTCAATAATTTTGCGCTTCTAAACTTTGTTTTAATGGAACTAAATCATATTGCACTATCAGTAACTAGTCATCAGGAGATAACCAATTTTTATCAGGATATTCTCGGATTCCAGACAATGCGTGTTTTTGACCTGAAAGAGGAATTGTCAGAAAAGATATTTGGTATTCCCGCTGACGTAGCCATTGCTGTTTTAACAAGAGATGAGCTATCACTTGAAATTTTTATCAGCAATTCTCCCACAAAGCACGGATTCGGACATGTTTGTCTTAATGTTGAAAAAAGAGATGAGATAATCAGAAAAGCAAAGGCGATGAATTACAAAGTCGTTAATGTGGACAGAGGCTCGTACGATTTAGTCTTTATTAAAGATAAAAACGGAAATTTGTTTGAACTTAAAGAAAAAAGATAATGTATAAATATATTTTCGGACCAGTTCCTTCGCGCCGCCTTGGAATGTCGCTTGGAGTTGACCTTGTACCGCACAAAGTCTGCTCGTTAGATTGTGTTTACTGCGAATGCGGAAAAACAACAAAGCTCACAACTGACAGGATGGAGTATATTCTGTATGATAAGGTTACAGCCGAACTCAATCATTTTATTGAAAATAATCCGGCACCCGATTATATCACGTTCTCAGGTTCAGGCGAGCCAACGTTAAATTCGCGCATTGGTGATGTGCTGCAATTCATCAAACGGACAAAATCCGGTATTCCTGTGGCTGTATTGACCAACGGAACATTGTTTTATGATAAGCAGGTGAGAAGTGAGATTCTGGATGCAGATGTTGTTCTGCCTTCACTTGATGCAGCCTCACAGGAGGTTTTTGATAAGATAAACAAACCTAATCCGAAGCTTACTGTTAATGAGTACATTGACGGAATAGTCACTTTCAGAAATGAGTATAAAGGAAAAATCTGGCTTGAGGTTCTTATTATACCGGGATATAATGACAGCAAAAGTGAGCTGACTTTATTGAAAAATGCTTTTACCAGAATAAAGCCCGATTCTATCCAGGTAAATACACTTGACAGGCCGGGAACAGTTGAAAACCTGCGCTCTGCAACAAGAGCTGAATTGAAGCGTGTGGTTGATTTCTGGGATATGGATATTGTTGAAATAATCTCTGCTGCACCTGACAGGAAAAATATTAAGTCATACCGTGAGGATATTGAAACAGCCATCCTCGAAACTATTTTCAGGCGTCCCTGTACTGTTGACGATCTTGTGAAAATTCTAGGACGTCACATAAATGAAGTTAATAAATATCTTGATGTGCTTGAGGCAGAAGGAAAAATAGAACACGTAAGACAGGAGAGGGGAGTGTTTTATAAAGTGGTGAAAAGTTAAAAATGTAGAGATAAAAGCATAAAGAACGACTGAAAAATTCAAACTTCAATTTTTTTTGCCACTAAGACTTGAAGACTCAAAGATTCACTAAGGTTTTATTATGTTTAACCTTATAATCCGAATTTGTAAGCCACAACCCGATTGTCGCTAAATGTCGGGATAAGCAAAAGTTTTTGTGAAGGGATATACTCCAAATCGGCTGCATTTATTCCCTGTTCAGAAGTGTTGAGTAAAAGTACCGGTTTTTCATCAGTGCTGACAAGCTGAATTTTACCTTTCCAGTCAGATATGATATATCCGCCTTCTCCGTTAGATTTTAATCCGTCAATTCCACCATCTATCGAAATAATGCGCAATGTTTTACCGTTATCGAACCTTGCTCTGTATATCCCGTCTTGTGTCCCAATCAGAAGGTATTCTCCTTCGGTTAGGAGGCCGTTGGGACTATTAATATTTTTGTCATTCAGAAATAGCTCAGGTTGCTCATCATTATGAATGACGTGAATTAGATTTGTTGCCATAG
>JAOZOC010000581.1 GCA_029933495.1 Bacteroidales bacterium | reverse complement strand
AATTTCACACTTTTTTCAATGCCATCATCACAATTTCGTTATGATCAAAAGCAAGTTTTGGCAGATTGTCGATTGGGAACCAATTCGCATCACGGGCATCATCACCTCCTTTAACCTTTGAATTATTTTTATCGGTAACACCATAAAAGGCAACTGACACTGTCCTGCCTCTGGGGTCACGGCCTGTTTCGCTGAATGCATGTAGTTGTTTCATATCAACTCCTGTAAGTTCAGTCTCCTCCTCTAATTCCCGTGCAATTGCCTCTTCCAGAGTTTCATCCATCTCCACAAAACCACCGGGTAGTGCCCACATTCCTTCATACGGATACCTGTCACGCTGAATCAGCAACACTTCGGTTTTGTCGCAGTGATTTCTGAAGATAACTGCATCAACGGTCAGTGCCGGCCTTGGATATTTGTATGTAAAACTCATATTTTTAAAAACTGCGTACTTTCACCCAAATAAATTTTCCGACAAAAGTGTCGATAGTCTCTCCGCTAGGGGAAATTTAGAGGGGTATATAAACCTAACAGGTCTCCAAGACCTGTTAGGTTTTGTTACCTAATTTCACTCCCATTCATTACATCCTCAGTAGGAGCAACAAAACACAATTTTCCGGTACTGTCTTCTGCCATTAAGATCATTCCTTCTGATTCTATTCCACGTAACTTCCTTGGTTTTAAATTCACAAGAATACTTACTTTTTGCCCAATTATACTCTCAGGATCATAAAACTCTGAAATCCCTGAAACAACAGTTCTTTTGTCAATTCCAGTGTCAATCTTAAGCTTCAACAGCTTTTTGGTTTTCGGAACTTTCTCAGCTTCGAGAATTGTCCCTACCCGGATATCAAGTTTTGCAAAATCATCAAACTCAATATCCTCTTTTGCAGGGTTCACTATTACATTATCCTCCTGATTTGCTTTTTTTGTATCAAGAAGTTTTTGAACCTGGGCTTCTATTACACTGTCTTCAATCTTTTCAAACAAATATTCAGGTTTGTTCAACAGATGTCCCGCTTTAAGCAGCTCCGGACTACCTGCATCATTCCATTTTAATCCTGAAAGTTTTAACATCTCTGAAAGTTTTTTCGCTGTAAAAGGTAGAAACGGTTCAGACAAAACAGAAAGGTTTGCACAAATCTGCAACGAAACATTCAGAATAGTTCTAACCCTTGCTTCATCAGTCTTGAATATTTTCCATGGTTCCGAATCTGTCAGATATTTGTTCCCAAGACGCGCAAGGTTCATCATTTCGTTTAGTGCCTCTCTGAATCTGAACTTATTAAGGCTATCTCCAATCCTTGCAGGGAATAGCTCTATCTCATCAAAAACAGCTTTGTCTGTATCTGTGAGTTTATAAACCGCCGGAACTTTCCCATCGAAATATTTTTGTGTAAGAACCAAGGTTCTGTTTACGAAGTTACCGAAAACGGCAAGCAGTTCATTATTATTTCTTGCCTGAAAATCTTTCCAGGTAAAATCATTATCTTTGGTTTCCGGCGCGTTTGCTGTAAGAACATAACGTAGTACATCTTCTTTGCCGGGAAAATCTTCAAGATACTCGTGAAGCCAAACGGCCCAATTACGTGATGTTGATATTTTGTCATTCTCAAGATTCATAAACTCAAAAGCCGGAACATTCTCCGGCAGAATATATGAACCCTCCTGCCTGAGCATTGACGGGAAAATAATGCAATGAAAAACTATATTATCTTTCCCGATGAAATGGAGAAGCCTCGTGTCTTCATCTTTCCAGTATGGTTTCCAGTCCTTTCCGGTTTTCTCACTCCACTCCTTTGTAGCAGAGATATAACCAATGGGGGCATCAAACCAAACGTAAAGCACTTTACCTTTGGCATCAGTCAAAGGAACTTCAACTCCCCAGTCAAGGTCGCGCGTTACAGCACGTGGTTGTAAGCCCTGGTCTATCCACGACTTGCATTGCCCGTAAACATTTGTTTTCCAGTCATCCTTATGGCCCTCAACTATCCATTCCCTGAGCCAGGATTCATATTTATCAAGAGGCAGATACCAGTGTTTTGTCTCTTTTTGCACCGGCTTATTACCACTTAAAACCGATACAGGATTAATCAGGTCTAACGGACTGAGCGAGGTCCCGCAGTTTTCGCACTGATCGCCGTAAGCTTTTTCATATCCGCAATGTGGACAGGTACCTGTTATGTATCTGTCGGACAGAAAGTGTTTTGTCTCCTCATCATAATATTGTAGCGAGGTCTTTTCGATAAACTCATCCTTATCATACAGCGTCTTGAAAAATTCGGATGCAGTTTCGTGATGAATTTTATTGGATGTGCGCGAGTATACGTCGAATGAGATACCAAATTTCTCAAAGGAATCTTTTATCATAGAATGATATTTATCCACAATATCCTGAGGTGATACTCCCTGCTGCTTTGCTTTAATAGTGATAGGGACACCATGCTCGTCCGAGCCGCCTATGAAAATCACATCTTCTCCGATGGAACGCAGATATCTTGCATAAATATCAGCAGGAACATAAACACCTGCAAGATGGCCAATATGTATTGGACCGTTGGCATACGGCAAAGCCGATGTTATAGTATGACGTTTGTATTTTCCGTACTTACCCATTATTT
>JAOZOC010000580.1 GCA_029933495.1 Bacteroidales bacterium | reverse complement strand
CACAATCTCCAGATGACTCCATAATCCGGGGCTACGGAATAATCGGGCAAACCTTTCGGGTCGAAGTAGCCTGTATGGGTATAATTCAGATATTGCAGCCGCACTTGTACAAGCTCAAAACAAAAAGCTCAAAGCTCAAAACAAATTCAAATTATTAAAATGGGAATGTTCAAAACGGATGTAACAAACAACATTGTTTTGATTAATTATTCCTGTTTTAGTATTTTTTTATTTGGATTTTAGATTTGTTTTGGATTTTGAGTTTTGAGCTTTGAATTTTTACACTTTATCCGTTGCGCAATCTCCAGATGACTGCATCAACCGACAGCATGGAAGACCGAATTGTTACCCGAGCTATACAACAATAGTCACCAGGAGATTTGCAAACCTGATTTCCTTCGGTATAACACCGGACGCAGCCCGGAGATCCAATAAAACTAAATCATCTCCTTTGCCTTCATAAATGCCTTTTCCAGGCCACCAGGATTTTTACCTCCTGCAGTGGCAAAATGAGGCTGGCCTCCACCGCCGCCACCTATTTCGCGGGCAAGATCACGGATGACAGCACCGGCATTCAAACCTTTCTCTTTAACAAGATCTTCAGACAACATAACCGTTAATGTAACCTTTCCGCCATTCACAGCACCAAGTACAAGGAACATATTCTCAATCTCTTTATTCAGGTTAAAGGCGAGGTCTCGAATACTGTTCGGTTCAAGATCAACCTTTTCTGCAATAAAATTAATACCGTTGATATTTTCGGCTTTGGCTTTCAGGTCATCTTTCAAATTTAAGGCCTTTTCGGAGTTCATTGCCGCAATTTGTTTCTGCAACTGGTTGTTTTGTTCAATGAGCACCTGCACCGACTTTACAATATCCTTAGGATTTTTAAGCAATCCTTTCAATTCTTTGACAATTGCAATATGCTCATCAACATACTGTTCCGCTTTGCCGGCAGTTATGGCTTCGATCCTGCGTACTCCGGCGGCAATAGCCGATTCGGAGGTAATCTTAAACTGTCCGATCTGTCCTGTTGCAGGTACGTGGGTACCTCCGCAAAGCTCCACAGAGTAATCCTTGTCAAATGTTATAACCCGCACCTCATCACCATATTTTTCGCCGAAAAGGGCAGTTGCCCCCATCTCCAAAGCTTCTTTCATCGGAATATCCCTTTTCTCATCAAGTGAAATATTTTCCCTGATCTTCTCATTTACAATTTTTTCAATCTTATCCAGCTCCTCATCCGTAAGTTTTGAAAAGTGCGAAAAATCAAATCTAAGGTGTTTGTCATCAACCAATGAGCCTTTTTGCTCCACGTGGCTTCCCAGAACCTGTTTTAAAGCAGCGTGCATCAGGTGCGTGGCACTATGATTATTAGTAGTAAGTTTTTGCTTTTCACCATCAACGACAGCATTAAACTTCGCATCAATATCCGAAGGAAGCTTTTTAGCAATATGAATAATTAGATCATTCTCCTTTTGAGTATCCTCAATAAAAACCTTCTCCTCTCCTAAAGCAATATATCCACGGTCGCCAACCTGTCCACCAGATTCGGCATAAAAAGGCGTTACATCAAAAACAAGCTGATAAAACTCCTTTTTCTTTTCGGTAACTCTCCTGTATTTTACAATTTCAACTTCAGCTTCAAGATTATCATAACCTATAAACTCTGTCTTATCCACGCCCTCTTTAACCACTATCCAGTCACCCGACTCCTTTTCGGCATCTTTGCGCGAGCGCGATTTCTGTGCTTCAAGTCCCTTTTTGAACCCTTCCATATCAACTTCCATATCTTTCTCGCGGGCAAGCAATTGTGTAAGGTCAATTGGGAACCCGTAAGTATCAAAAAGCTCAAAAGCAAAATCTCCGTTAATAGTTTTCTTTTCAGGATTTGATTTCAAATATTGTTCAAATTTCTTGATTCCAAGGGAAAGGGTCTTCAGAAATGACTGTTCCTCTTCTGTAATCACCTTTGTTATAAGTTCCTGCTGTGATTTTATTTCAGGGAAATGGTCACCCATTTTTTCAACCAGGGCAGGTACCAGCTCATTTATGAAAGGTTCCTGCATCCCAAGGAAAGTATAACCATACCTTACCGCTCTTCTCAAAATCCGCCTGATAACGTATCCGGCTTTTACATTTGAGGGGAGTTGTCCGTCTGCAATTGCAAAAGCAACGGCACGCAGATGGTCAGCAATCACACGCATAGCAATATCAGCCTCCTGGTTAGTTCTATATCGCACTCCAGAGATATTTTCCATTTCTTTTATAATTCCCTGAAAAATATCTGTATCATAATTTGATTTTTTATCTTGCAAAACCATTGTCAGACGCTCAAAACCCATTCCTGTATCAACATGTTTTGAAGGTAGTGGTTCCAGAACTCCGTCAGCTTTTCTGTTAAATTCAATAAAAACAAGATTCCATATTTCAATAACCTCCGGATGATCTTGGTTTACAAGGTCGCATCCGGCAACTTTCTTTTTATCAGCTTCATCCCTGATATCAACATGTATTTCAGAGCAAGGGCCACAAGGTCCTGATTCGCCCATCTCCCAAAAATTATCCTTCTTCGAGCCGAAAAGTATTCTCTCATCAGGAACAAACTCTTTCCAGAAGTTATACGCTTCA
>JAOZOC010000579.1 GCA_029933495.1 Bacteroidales bacterium | reverse complement strand
TTGACACACGTAAAATAATTGCTATGGGAATTGCAGCTTCGTTGAACAAGAAATTTCCTGAAACTAAGTACGGAGTGTTCAGGATGTAATAATACAAACCTAACAGGTTTTCAAAACCTGTTAGGTTTTAACAATGATTGAAAATGAAGAATCAGGAATCTTTTCAACCAGGCGTTACTTATCATCTGTTTAACAGAGGGAACAATCATGAAAAAATTTTCTTTGAGAGTAAAAATTATGATTATTTTTTATTCTTAGCACAAAAGTATTTATTGAAAATAAGTAAAATATTTGCTTATTGCCTGATTCCAAATCATTTTCATATTTTAGTCGGGATTAATAGAATCAAAGATTTACCGGAAGAATATATAACCGGAAAGAAAAAATTACATCAACCATTTTCAAACTTTTTTAATGCTTATGCAAAAGCTATAAATAAAAAGTATGATCGTAGAGGTAGTCTTTTTCAGGAACATTTAAAAAGAAATATAATTGATACTGATGAGTACTTTAAAAATGTAGTTCTATATATTCACCTGAACTCTGATCATCATAAGCTAAAACATAGTTATGAAAACTATCCTTTTTCATCATATCCCCAATATGTTAATGATACTGATGGTTTTATTTATAAAGATTATGTGATTGACTTATTCGGTGATATGGACAATTTTGTTTATTTGCACAAACAAAAAAGAATAAATATGGACTTATTGGATGATATAAATGATTTGGATGATTAATTAAAAAGACCTAACAGGTTTTCAAAACCTGTTAGGTCTAAAAATACTAAAATAGGGACAAATATGAGCTACAAAACAATAAAAACAGAAAAGAAAGATGCTATTGCCACTGTTTGGCTGAACCGGCCGGAAAAACACAATGCATTCGATGATCTTATGATAGAGGAGTTGACAGATGTGTTTGCTGAATTGTCTAAAACGGATGATTTGAGAGTTGTGATTTTAAGGGGCAAAGGAAAATCGTTTTGTGCAGGTGCCGACCTTAACTATATGAAAGGTATTGCCAAATACGGCTACAAGGAAAACTTTGAAGACGGGAAGAAACTGGCGACTCTTTTTAAAACTGTTTATATGTGCCCACATCCGACAATTGCGGTGGTTCACGGTGCAGCTTTCGGTGGTGCTAACGGGTTACTTTCTGCCTGCGATATTGTTATTGCAGAGCAAGATACAACCTTTGCTTTCAGCGAGGTAAAAATGGGTATCTCTCCTGCTACAATTGGCCCTTATGTTTTAAAGCGCATTGGTGAGTTTGGTGGAAAAGAGCTGATGATGACTGGCAAAAGGTTTAAAGGGAAAGAGGCCGAAAAGTTTGGGCTTGTCAACAAGGCAGTTTCATATGACGAAATCGAGAGGGTTTTACAGGATTATATTATGCAAATTATGACTTCTGCTCCAAAAGCAGCAGAAGCAACAAAAGCTATGATAAGTACATTAGTAAACGGCCAAATGACAATATCAGATGCAATGGATTACACAGCCGATATTATTGCACGATTGAGGGCTGCTGACGAAGGGCAGGAGGGAATGGCAGCGTTCCTCGAAAAACGTAAACCGAATTGGGTAAAATAATCTGGTTTAGCTTTATACAACATTTAAGCATTCACACATTAATTCTTTTGTTCCAGCTCCGCTTTCCCTGTCTCCATTTGTCTGTCAACCTTTTTAACTAATCCCTGGAGAACATTACCCGGACCAACCTCAATAAACATATCAGCACCATCGGCAATCATATTCTCAATTGTTTGAGTCCATCTTACAGGTGAAGTTAATTGGGCAATAAGGTTTTCTTTTATTCTTTCAGGATTAGTTTCTGGTTTAGCATTTACATTCTGATATACAGGACATACCGGAGGGTTAAAAAGAGTATTTTCAATTGCTTTTGCAAGCTCAACTCTGGCAGGCTCCATCAAAGGAGAGTGGAAGGCTCCTCCTACTTTTAATTGTAGCGCTCTTCTTGCACCAGCTTCTTTCAATTTTTCACAGGCGATATCAATTCCTTTTACGGAACCTGAAATTACGAGCTGTCCGTGACTATTATAATTTGCAGGAACAACTACTTCATCAATACCTTTCAAAACATTCTCAACAATCTCATCCTCTAGCCCGAGAATAGCTGCCATTGTTGAGGGCTCAGCTTCACATGCGGCTTGCATAGCCATAGCACGTGCATAAACCAATGTTAAACCATCCTCAAAAGAGAGGGCACCGGCAGCAACGAGTGCTGAAAATTCACCAAGCGAGTGCCCTGCAACCATATCGGGCTGAAAATTATCACCAAGTTCGTTAGCAAGAATGACCGAATGTAAAAAAATAGCAGGTTGAGTTACTTTAGTCTGCCGCAACTCTTCGTCAGTACCGCTAAACATAATATCAGTTATTCTGTAGCCAAGGATATCATTGGCTTTCTCGAATAATTCTTTGCCTGATTGGGAGTTGTAGAATAGTTCTTTTCCCATTCCAATAAACTGAGCACCCTGACCGGAAAATACGTAAGCTTTCATGTTTCAAATTTTTAGGCCGCAAAAGTAACTATTTTAGTCTTTTGAATTAGTGTAATTTTTTTTTCTTCATTTTCATAAAATAGATTACTTTTGCGGCTTGTTTTGAGAATGAG
>JAOZOC010000578.1 GCA_029933495.1 Bacteroidales bacterium | reverse complement strand
GAGCAAGTGACAAGCGTCCTGTGACAAGCGTCCTGTGACAAGCGTCCACGCTTGTCACATAAGCATTATGTAAAAACTGTTATCTGCTAAAGACATCCTGAATTATATCGCCATGTGTTTTTCCGAATTTTATTACACACCAGGCACGAAGTATGTAAACCTCGTCTTTCTTTAACCAGCGTAAAGATTTTTTTAGCTCGGCTTTAAAAATATCCCTGTTAAAACTGACTTTTTCTAATATTATCTCTGTATATCTAAGCATAATTTTTAGAATTGGTTACCAAATCAAAACATTTTTTGATTCAGGTTGGCTAACCATAAACCTACTATGTAATTATTGTGCCAGTTTTGTAAATATCTGAATAACAATTAGTAAAATGTAGCTGTTTAGTCTGCATCTAGTCTCAAATCTGGAAAAAAAATGTTGAATAGTAGCAGTTTGGTACGTATATTCAGACAAAAGGTTGTGTTATCACGGGCTTGATCTCATCTACTCAGAACAATTTTGTAAACCCGGATTTTAATTTAACTTTGCAGCCTTAAAAAAAATTCTATGAATCGGAAAACTCTATTATTTACTTTACTCTTTGGTATTTCATTCGGACTTACAGCACAAATACCTCCTGGATACTATGACAATGCCCAGGGACTTAACGGAACTGCACTGAAATCTGCTTTGCATAATATAATAAAAGGTCATACAGAATATTCTTACAACGATCTTCGTGACTTTATTCTTCGAGACACCGATGAAGACCCCGACAACTCAAACAATGTGATTCTTCTTTATACCGGAAGATCACAAAGTAAGAATTCTTTTGGTGGCGGAGCCAATGACTGGAACCGTGAACATGTATGGGCAAAATCGCACGGTGATTTTGGGAATAACCCACCTTGCGGAACCGACGCACATCATATCAGGCCAACAGATGCATCAGTTAACAGTTCACGCGGACACAAGGATTTTGCAATGGGCGGACAGCAGCATCCTGAAGCTACGGGTTGTTATTTTACTGAATACACCTGGGAACCCCGTGATGAAGTGAAAGGTGATGTTGCACGTATGATATTTTATATGGCAGTCAGGTATGAAGGTGGTAGCGGAGAGCCTGATCTCGAAGTTGTTGATCAGATAAATACTTATCCACAGCCAAAACATGGCAAGCTTTCCGATCTCCTGGAGTGGAATATACAAGATCCACCCGATGATTTTGAGACTAACCGTAACGATGTAATTTATGGATATCAAAATAACAGAAACCCTTTTATCGATCATCCTGAATATGTTAACGCTATCTGGAATCCTTCATCCAGCAGCAGTAGCCAAGCATATAGTTATAATATCACAATATTTCCCCAACCTGCAACCGATAGAATTTCGATAAGATCAGATGATCTGATAAAGGATTATTATGATATTACAATTTATAACCTTTTCGGACAGGTAGTTTATACTTCTGATGACACCTATTGTAATGGAATTGTAATGACTTTTGAACTACCGGAATTAAAACCTGCACTTTATGTTATTCAAATTAATAGTGATAATCAAAGTTATACTTCAAAGCTCACTGTGAAAGGAAGATAGGGTGATGACTATGGATGATTTTTTTTCATCCGTTAACTTATCATTTACTACCTTAAACTGATTTCAAAACATCTGCATTAATAATTATTAGTATCTTGCGGCCCTAAAAATTTATTGAAAATGAAATTGAAAATACTACTTATTGTACTCTTTTTTGTGAATTTGCATTTCGTTCAGTCACAGGAGTTTGTAAACTACGAAAAACTAATATCTGCCAACGATTCTGTTTATCTTGTTAATCTTCCAAAACTTCATTTGCCTGAAAAATATAAAGGAGAAAAGGCTCCCCTGCTTGAATATAGCCTTGATAATAGCCAATTGCCATATTTTAGACCCGTTTTTAATCAATTTGGCTGGTCGTGCGGACAGGCTTCTACTATTGGATACTCTTTTACATACGAGATAAACAGGTTAAGGAATATTCCTTCCAATATACCTGAAAATCAATATCCTCCACAACATGCCTATAATTTTTATAACGGAGGTGAAAATAGTGTTGGAGTTTGCTTTCTTTATACTTTCGATGCAATAAAACACAATGGGACTCCTAATGTTGCAGATTATGGTGGAATGGGAGATGACCTGAAAGAATGGAAATCGGGTTATGATATTTATTATAATGGGATGTTTAATCGTATTGACAATGTTTACTCAATTTATGTTGGAGATGAAGATGGTTTGCTTATATTGAAAAACTGGATGAATGACCATCTTGACGGCTCTGATTACGGCAGTATTGCCAATTTTTATACTGATCTTTCGGGTTATACTTATCTTCCTTCCGGAACTCCGGAAGCGGGCAAAGCTGTAATAACCGAATTTGGTGATTATACAGGCCATTCAATGACTTTTGTTGGTTGGAACGATTCAGTGAGATATGATTATAATAACGATGGTCAATACACCAATAATATTGATATTAATGGTGATGGCGTGGTTACAATGAAGGACTGGGAAATTGGTGCTGTCAGGCTTGTTAATAGCTGGAGTGATGGCTGGGCTGACGAGGGTTTTTGCTATGTAATGTATAAAGTTTTGGCAGAGGAAAAACAGGATT
>JAOZOC010000577.1 GCA_029933495.1 Bacteroidales bacterium | reverse complement strand
AGGTAATAATTATGAGCAAAAATGTAATTATTATCGGTGCTGCGGGAAGGGATTTTCACAATTTTAACACTTATTATCGTGGAAATAAAGACTACAATGTAGTGGCCTATACGGCTGCTCAGATTCCCGATATCGACGGAAGAAAATACCCGGCTGAACTTGCTGGTGATTTGTATCCGGACGGTATCCCGATTTACGCAGAAGAAGACTTACCAAAGTTGATAAAAGAGCTTAACGTGGACGACTGCGTTTTCTCTTACAGCGATGTTCCTTACGAAAGGGTGATGTCTGTTAGTGCAATAGTTAATGCGGCAGGTGCCAATTTTGTCTTGCTTGGACCAAATGATACAATGGTTAAAAGCACAAAACCATTAATTGCTGTTGGTGCTGTTAGGACAGGATGCGGAAAAAGTCAGACATCACGAAAAGTTATTGAATATCTGATGGATAAAGGGCTTAAGGTTGTTGCAATTCGCCACCCGATGCCTTATGGCGATCTGGTTGAACAAAAGGTTCAGCGCTTCGCAACTATCGAAGACCTTAAAAAACACAAATGTACCATCGAAGAGATGGAAGAATACGAACCACACGTTGTTCGTGGAAATGTGATTTATGCAGGTGTTGATTATGAAGCTATCCTGAGGGCAGCTGAGGATGATCCTGATGGTTGTGATGTTGTGCTGTGGGACGGTGGAAATAATGACTTCCCGTTTTACAAGCCTGACCTTAACATAACTGTTGTTGACCCTCACAGACCTGGTAACGAACTTACTTATTATCCCGGAGAGGTTACACTCAGGCTTGCAGATGTTGCTGTTATTAATAAAATAGATACTGCTTCACCTGAAGGTATTCAGACCGTAAGAGAGAGTATTGCAAAGGTTGCACCAGATGCAATCGTTGTTGATGCTGCTTCACCGATCAAAGTTGATGATCCTTCATTGATAAGAGGAAAGAAAGTTCTTGTTGTTGAGGACGGACCGACACTTACACACGGCGAGATGAAACTCGGTGCAGGTACTGTTGCAGCTATGAAGTACGGGGCAGCAGAATTAGTTGACCCGAGGCCTTACACAGTAGGTAAACTTTCGGAAACTTTCGAGATTTATCCAAACATCGGAACTCTGCTTCCGGCAATGGGTTATAGTGAGCAGCAGCTCAAAGATCTCGAAAAAACTATCGAAAATACTGACTGCGATTCAGTTATTATTGGTACTCCAATTGATTTGAACAGAATTATCACAATAAATAAGCCTAACACAAGGGTTTATTATGACCTTCAGGAAATCGGAGACCCCGATCTTTCAGAAATCATTGACGATTTTGTTGAAAAGTATAATCTTGTAGACTAATTTTTAAAAGGCGGCCTGATGGTCGCCTTTTTTTTATAATAAATAATTAACAATTGATTTTCGGACTTCAATATTGCATAATTTTATCCCCAAAAATAATTCAACAGTCTAATTTAATATGAAAGACAAAAGTTTAATTTCAATCACAGACATCACGAAGGAGGATTATAAGACTATCCTCGACCTCGCAGAGAAATTTGAGAAAAAACCCAAGCAGAAAATTCTGGAAAACTATGTGATGGCATCTCTCTTTTTTGAACCCTCAACACGTACAAGGTTGAGTTTTGAGAGTGCTGCATCACAACTTGGCGCAAAAATAGTCGGATTTACTGATGCATCATCTTCAAGTGTCAAAAAAGGCGAAACGCTGAAAGATACAATAATGATGGTAAGCAATTACGCAGATATTATTGTAATGCGTCACCCGAAGGAAGGAAGTTCGCGCTATGCAAGCGAAGTCTCTTCCGTACCTGTTCTGAATGCAGGAGACGGTGCAAACCAACATCCGACACAGTGCCTGCTCGACCTCTATTCAATCCGTAAAACGCAGGGAACGCTTGATAATCTGCACGTTGCCTTTATCGGCGATCTTAAATATGGCAGGACTGTCCATTCTCTCGTAACAGCACTGACAAATTTCAACACAACATTCCATCTTGTTTCTCCAATAGAATTAAAACTTCCAAGCTCAGTTAAAAGATTCATAAAAGAGAAAAATCTTGATTACTATCAATATACTGAACTCGATGAAGTCATTCCAAAAGTTGACATACTCTACATGACACGGATTCAGCAGGAGCGATTCTCCGATCCGCTTGAATATGAAAAGGTTAAGAACTCTTATGTTTTGAGAAACAGTATGCTCGACGACTCAAAACCCAATCTAAGGGTGTTGCATCCTTTGCCAAGGGTAAATGAAATAACCGAAGACGTTGACTCAAACCCCAAGGCCTATTATTTCACCCAGGCATTGAACGGTGTTTATGTACGTCAGGCACTTCTGGCTTTAACACTCGGAGTTAAGTAAAATGAATCTTTAATCCATAACAAAAATAATTATGGCTAAACAGGGAAAAATAAAAGAATTAAAGGTTTCGGCTATTGAAAACGGAACAGTAATAGATCACATACCGGCTGATAAAGTTTTTCAGGTAATCAGAATTCTCGGGCTCGACAGGGTTTCAAATCAGATTATGGTGGGGACAAATCTTGAAAGCAAGAAATACGGCAAAAAAGGAATCATCAAAGTCAGTAAAAAATTCTTTGAAAAGGAAGACCTTAATAAAATTGCTCTTGTAG
>JAOZOC010000576.1 GCA_029933495.1 Bacteroidales bacterium | reverse complement strand
CTGCGGGATTTCGCTTCGCTCAACATTCAATCATTTAAGCATTTAAGCATTCACTCATTAACAATAAACATTTCTATGTTCCATTAAATCCGTGGCAGAACCAAACTTAACTACAAATAATAAAACTATATCTGTGTAAGGAAAGTAACCAGGTTAATCTTCGTATTTGAAATATTCAGTTTTTTGCGCAAGCGCGACCGCGCAATTTCAAGTGTTCCGGTACGCTGTCCGGTTAATTCTGATATCTCTTTGGTGGTCATATTCAATCGGAGAAATGCACAAAGTCGTTGTTCATTAGGAGAGAGATTGGGAAAACGCTGAACTAACTTATCATAAAAATCATGATGTACCTGTTTGAACCTGATCTCAAACTCTTCCCAAATCTCACTGTCGGTAGTTTTCTCCAATTCACGGGCAATCCTCTTGATAGCTGATTTTGTCTCATCCTTAACTGCCTCATCCCGTATTTCCATTAACTTATCAGCAATTTCAGATAATATTTCATTCTTACGCATCAGTGTCATCACATTGGCAGTGAGCTCCTTATTTTTTATTTCCAGTTCATTTTCAAACTGTTTCTTTACAATAATAGCATTCTTACGTCGTATTCGCTGCCTCGCCAACAGCAAAATAATTATCAAGACAAAAATGAATATGATAGTTATTATTGTCAAAGCAAATATGTAATCCTTACGCTGCTGTCTGATCTTCTTCTCCTGATTTACTTTTTCAAAATCATATAACAATTCAAGTTGCGAAAGACGGGTCATACTTTTCTCCAGGGCTAAACTATCTTTCATCCGGTATTCTATCGAACTGTATTCATAAGCTCTTTCTATATCATTTTGCTCAAGATATATATCATGCAAACGCCTTGCAGCAACAACCACCCACTTCTTCAATCCATTATCTTCCCCCAGTTTGAATGCCATATTTGCATAATACAAACTTTTTTCAATGTCATTCAGATCAGAAAAATATTTTGATAAACCAATATTAACTGCGACCATTTTCGGCACATTATTCAATTCTGTAAAGATGGAATCTGCTTTCTTAAAGTAATAAAATGCAGTATCATATTTATTCTCATCCTGGTTTACATTCGCCAGGTTTATATAATTAATACCTTCCCACAATTTATGACCTGTTTTTCTGTTGATTTCAACAGCCTCCTTAATATTCTTCTCTAAATTCCGGTACTCCTTTTTATTCCCATATACTGCCGCAACATTATTCAAACCTCTCGATATCCCATCCAAATCATTTACCTCCCTCGCTATTTGTAAAGAAAGGGAATAGTACTCAAGGGCCTTATCCCAATTTTCCTGGTCAAAATAAACAAAACCTATTCTGCTTAAAGCTTTTCCTGTCCCGACTTTATCATTCTCTTTTTCAAAAATCTGCAATGCCTCAAAATTCATTTCAGAACTCTTGTTATAATTACCGAGATCAAGATTAACCTTCCCGATAATCAGGATTGCTTCCGCATATTCATGTTGATTACCGATCTGCAATGCAAGTTCTTTCGCTTTATTTGCAAGTCTTAAAGATGATTGCAAGTCTGTTTTTTGCCAGGAAATATCAGCAATGCGATTCATCGCCTTCAGCCTGCCTTCATCATAATTATGTTTCTCAGAAAGCTTCAGTGCCTGCCTGGCATAATCCAGACTTTGATCAGGATAAATTGTAAGCAGACTGTCAGCCATATAAATAAGTGAGGTAATCTGCTCGCGGGGAGATATATCAGGAGAAAAATCACTTCCTGAACTATCACTGTGATTGATCTGTGCAGCAGAAAACTGCCAGATAATCAGCAATAACAAAATAAGATATATCTCTTTCTTAGAAATCAAATAATTATTTTTTTTACCACCACAAGATCAATGATTGATATACAGATTCATATATCAATATCTATGACAGTACAAATTGAAAAAAGGGTGCTTTAATCGATTTATCTTTTTAATGAGATAATAGTAACATTACCTATGGAGTTGGCTATCCCGCATTCAATAAAATCCTGATTGTTTTGACAAGATATATAGAAATATTTTTTATATCCAGATAATTACTATACTTTAGCCGTCATAAAAGAATCCAAAATGAATAACCAAATCGCAAAAACGGATAGTAGTTAAATAAGAAAGGTAATCCTGTATCGCCAAAATGGAGGAATATAGTTACCTTTATTACAGTTATAGGGAAAATGAAGTTACCAAAGGTAACTATATACGTACGTTGCATGACGAAGAAAAAGAAACAGTAGTACTTAAATTGAAAATACTGAAACAAAAAATAAAACATATAATTAGAAAACTGACTGTCTGGAAAAATCTTATTTTTGCTGACCTGCTTATATCCTTCGGGACAGTTAGGGAAGCCTACTCACATTGCACACATTTGCAAATCGCACGTGCTAAAACGCAAACAAAAAATTGCAAAAGAGTATGTTTTTTTGCCAATGCACCGCTAATAATGAGAACTGAAATATGAAAAATGAAGCTCATGCAAGAATAAAAATTAACAAACTGCTTGAAGAAGCAGGCTGGCGATTCTTTGACGATGAACAAGGGAAAGCTAATATCTTACTTGAGAATCACGTAAAGATTACACAGCAAGAAGTTGATGCATGGGGCAATGATTTTGAAAAAGT
>JAOZOC010000073.1 GCA_029933495.1 Bacteroidales bacterium | reverse complement strand
CAGGTTGAAAAAAGCTAAATTAACAACCGATGTCCGGGATTCCCACCTGGTCAGGCTTTCGGGTAGGTTAACAGGTACCGTTGCGTGAGGTAATTCCGAATAGCAGTTCTTCATTCTGTCCACCTCACCCCTTAATCCCCTGAAGGGGAAACTCCACCCCACTTTCTTTTAATTATTTATTGGAACATATATGAAAAGGTTCACGTTAATTACAAATAAATACCTTTCCAGTCTTTATTCCTTTATCTGTTAATAAGTGGACAAGAAAATATCCATTTTTATCTTTCATATTAATTCTTATGAATGCGGATTCATTAATATTTTCGCTATGAAGCGTCATTCCCAACATATCAATAACCCTTATCTGTCCGCTTATCTTCTCTTTTGAATTTATGTAAATAGTTTTGTCGTAAGAATAAACGGTTACTCCTGTTAATTCAGAGTTGTTCTCTTCAATACCAGGAGCATTTTCATTTGAGAAATGTATAAGAAATCTTGCTGCCTCATCATCAGGGGACGCAGAAATTATTAAAGTTAAACCTTGTGTAACTTTTGTAATTTTTTGCTCTTGCAAATCCTCAATATAAATTGGAATATCTTCAAATCCGGAGATGTTATCACATGTCAAAACATAAATCCCGTTTGTACCCGCTTCAAGATTAACCGGAATTGTCAGATTGTTGCTCCATGGAAGTGATGTGACAGACAATTCATAATTGTCGGGTGCTACAACATAAAGTTGAGGAGAATCCTGAATGCCGAAAAGTTTTACACCGTCAAGTGTCGGGTCGTAACCTATCGATGCGTTTTCATTTATATTTACAATGATTTCATCACTATAGTTACTACCCTGAACTCTGAGAGTGAGATACTGATTTGTAGCTTTACCGGATTTTAGAATATTTTTAGATGAGTGAACTCTCGCAGTATTGTCAACAGATAGCGAGCCTCCCGAAGAGTTATTACATTTAATAAAGAATCCCTGTTGTGGCGGTAATATGCTGTCAATACTGTTTGTGCCGGCAGGATTGCCTTTTGTATAGCTTCCATAATTACCAGCATCGGGATTCCATACCCAGAATGTCATATCCATATTTGTCCTTGTCCAGCCGCTACCATCATCTATGTTCCAGTTAACTGCAGAAGGGTAGGGGTTTCCAACAAGATTGAACCCTGAATAGTCAGTCGTGTTTGGAGTGCCCGGCGTGTTTGTCAGGATAATGGTCTTATTCCCGGTATTAAGGTCGCCTGAATATGTAATTGTTGCATCACCGGTTGTAGCATTATCCGACCAAATTTCGTATCCCTGCATATCGGTTGCGAGTGTCGAATCAGCACTTAAAATTGATTTCCAACCCTCTTGAGGTTCATCCCAAAACCTCAAATATAGCCCACCAAATACACTTGTGTTCGCCTCATTAATTGGTGTTGAAATGAAGTGCCATTTTTCCTGCTCAATATATTGTTCAACTTCTGCACTAACTCCTGAGGCTTCAATAAGCGAGCCTGTCCCTGTTGCATCTGACTTTAGAATAAGAGAACCGTTGTTGGAAATATCACCGTAAACTGTCATTGCTTTCCCCGGATTTATTTTAACAGTAGCACCGGATTCAATCATCATGTTATAACATTCTGCAGGCGAGTTGTATTCATTGTTAACCTCTGGATTAGTAGTTATAAACCCATTTATCAGGACATCAGTTGTTGATAATGGGACTCTTACATCCCAGTTTCCTGAAATATTCCAGTTTTCATCGGTTAGTCCGCTCCATCCTGTCCCGAAAACTCCAAGGTTGTAAAAATGATCCTGATCGAAAACTATCCATTCCGAATTGTTTTCATCTGTCCCGGCTGATGAGGTCCAGTTGGTATTTCCTGTTGTTACCGAAAGTTTTCTGACAAGTGTATGGTCTTGAGTTGCATTTGTTATGCCTGCTACACTCCATTCACTACTCTCCCCAACAACTCCAATTTTATCAATTACTATTGAGTTATAGATCAATTCAAGTGCATCATTACCATTGAAATATGTTACAGCCGAACTCTCCTGGCCTTTATTTGTGATAATGCCATCTGCTGATGAATTATATATAATAAATGTTTCCTTACTTTCTAATGAGCCTGTTCCAGTCCATATTTCGGATGGAGTGATTGCACCGTTTGTATATAATTTTACGTTGATACTGGCAAGATCAATTGGTTGGTCTTCACCATTATAGATTTCAATAGCTTTATTATAGCCACTTCCCTCCACATATTCCGAAAAGAAAATTGTCGGTGTGTATCCGGCTATTGTTTCGGCATCTGCCATAGGAATATTGTCGGTTTTGTAATTAACAAGATTTCCGGTTCCGTTGTATGAGAATATTTTAAAATAAAATCTTGTGCCGGAGTTAAGATTTATAAATGTATGAGTTTCAATCCCCTGGTCAATATTTTGAACAAGCAGTGAATTGTTTTCGGGATTTCCGTCAACAGGGTTTGCAACGGAGGTATATCCTGTGTCACTGCCTTTTAAAAGGTAATGCTCGGTTGAAGGTGCATCTGTCCAGGAGACTATTATTTCGCTTTCCGTATTTGTTGATGCAATAAGATTTGTGGGGTGGTTACTTGGTTCGTGAGCAAAAGTTACCGCATCGTCGGTTACTCCTGATGAATATTCAAGACTTCCATTCACCGACCAGGCTTTGTAGTAGTAGTGTGTTAATGGATTAAGATTAACATGGTTGAAACTTGTACTGTTTCCGTTATAAATCACAGTCCCTCCTCCTGATATTGTATTCCCGGGAATATAGTTTGATCCGTTTGCAGGAGTTCCAAAGTTATCATCGGTTGACCAGGCGATCACTACATTGTTGTTATCCCCGTTCAAAGTCCATAATAAGTCAATTTCAGAACTTGAAACGGAAGTTGCTGTAAAAGCTGAAGGGTCAATTATTGCAGGTCCGGTAAAATTACCTGTAAGAATAAGGTCATTAACTCTTAAATCCCTTGTTCCGTCTGTTTTAAACCATCTGAATTTTGCATTTGAACTTGAAACGGTTCCAATATCCCAGGTAAAATCTGTATAGACATTGGGAATATCCTGATAAGAAATTGAGCTGCCTGTCCAGGTTGAACCTCCATCCATCGAAATTTGAATAGTACATTCCGGTGCTGTTCCAGAGCCATAAGATCTTAAATTGGAAATAAGCTGTAAGCTTGTGTATCCCGAAAGATTATATTCGGGGCTGACAACATATTCACCATCAGTCAATAAATAATATCCTGAGTTTTGCGCACCCTCGTTTATCCAACCTGGCGGAAGTGTTGAACATCCATTGCTGAATATGGTTTCCTGACTCACTCCTGTTAAAGAGAAAGTTGTTATAAGAGTTATTATAAGAACCTTAAGAATTTTCATAATTGGTTCGTGTGTTTTACTGTTAGTTGTTAAAATTAATTACTTGTTGTTATGCTAACCTGCATAATATTTTCGTCTGTTTTATAGTCAATGTATGTCTCTGATCCGGAATAGCCGAATATTTTAAAATAGTATTTTGTATTTGGGTAAAGATTTTTAAATATACAATTTTCCACTCCGTAATTTACATTTATGTTCCAGAAATCATCACTAACGGAAGTCCCGTCAACAGGAATTGCTATTGCATCAAATCCGGTGTCACTCATACGGATGAGATAACTGTCGGGCAGGTAAGTGCCTGTCGCATCCGTCCATGTAAGTGTAATATTTTGTGCTGCAAAATTATCAGCCTGGTAAGCAGGTTCTTCAGCAAGTCCATCTCCCCAGATCAGCTCAATGTATTCAGGATGATCAATAAAGGGATTCCTGTTATTCTGCAGGTTGTAAATCGCATTGTTTCTATCTATCTCTTTTTGCCCAACCGGATCGTCATTGCTCCACTCCAGCAGCATATTTTTTGCCCATTCTTTAAGTTGGCTTCCATCAACCATACCGCTTCCCGGCCAACTTCCGTCTTCTCCGTAATAGCGTGTAGCCATATAAAAATAGTTTCGGGCTACATCGCCTTTATATTCATCAATGGGTTCGAAAACGGTACTACTATATCCAGGATAAATACAACTTCCCAATTTACTTCCGTTTTGCGAAATCCATGTGTATGAGCCAACCTCTCCATAGGGATAGTTACTTCTTTGGCTGTTAACAAATCCGTCGGCAGGCATAACCTGAAAAAGGTCTGAATACATAGGAGAAACCTCACCGCCAAACCAGCTTTTGGGGAATGTATGTTCCCTGTTGTAGCAATCTCCCTCTTGCGAATAAGTACCACATTGGTCACTTCCAAAAGAATATTCATAAGGTAGTGTTCCTCCCGGAATATCGGAATAAATGTCCCAGACTTTCCCGTTTGGTTTGTCATCCGTAACCTGCATATCAGTCCATAATTGATTATACGACCGTACAGTATGATTGTCAATAATATTATGCAAAGCCGATTGCAGGGGTGTCCCACTCAAACCAGCTGCGTTGTCATAATATCCGGGTGGGATTTGCCCAAATAAAAATAACGGCCAGACAAATAGTTGAATGGGAATGATGAAAGTGTAAAATAGTTTATTCATAACTTATCTTAATATATATGGAGTGCAAAAGTATTGTTTTTTGGGAAATAGGAATTTATGTTTTAGATATCAGAGTCTGAGTAACCTTGCCTCTAAAATTATGCTTCTTTAACCTTGGTTCTTATAAGCGATTTCTTACTTCCTCCCGAAGTCAGCAGGAATTTCTCCCCAGTATTTTGTTTCCCATTTCAGTATTTTATTTTGGAAATCATTATTATTTAACCATATCAAGGCTCTGTCAACTAACTGGAATAGTTTTTCATTTTTCGGGCGTCGCTTAAGTTTTGTGTTAATTTTTTTCCTTTTGACCCAGCTTATGGCAGTACGGGAATCAGAGTAAACAGGAATTGTGCTGTTTTTCTGTTTGAGCATTGCGATTCCATGAACGAGTGCAAGGAATTCACCAATGTTTACTGTTCCTTCAGGAAAAGGGCCTTGCCTGAAAACCACTCTTCCTGAACTTGTATATACACCCTGGTATTCCAGGACTCCCGGATTCCCGGCACAGGCAGCATCTACTGAGAGGCTGTTTGGAATGGGGCTACCGACAAGTTGTCGCTGTTCATCAGTGAAGTTAAGAATACGCTCATCCATACCGATATAATTTTCACTTCCTTCATTAAAGGCTCTTTCGGCAAGCTCTTTGTCTTTAAATGATTTGAATACCGGATTTGAATATCCTTCAATTTGTTTTTTACACTCATCCCACGTTTTGTAAATCCCCGGATTATTTCCTTTCCAGACTACATAAACTTTTTTTACTGCCATATTTCAATAAAAAAAGCTTTACACCTCCCAAAGAAATGTAAAGCTATTAATAAATACATCTGATAATTAATTATTCCTCCTTATTAAGGAAAAATGTCTTTTTGGCTCCATAAGCCGCACCCATTATCAACATTACAATTAGTCCACCTCCAATAGGAGCTCCACCACCAACCGGAAGATCACCACCGCCAGGGCCACCACTACCAGGATCAGGGGGGACATCAGCAAAGACATTTGAAACAAACGGAGTTGCTGTGAAAAACAGGATAATCAGGATTGAAGTAATAAATTTTTTCATAACGATATTTTTTGATAATAACCGAATTAATTAAAGCCACAAAAAGAACCAAACAATACGATTTTGGTTGTACAAATGTACAATTTCTTTTCAAAAAGTCAATTTTTTTCAAAAAAAAACATATTTTTTTATTTATAGCTTTTTTCTGCGTTATTTCTTTTATTTTTTAAAAATTATATATTATTTAATAAATGATTGAATTACTTATCTTTGCAAAAGTTTAAAAATATGATTATGACACGAAACAGCAACCGGGGAGAAAGTAAAAAAAAACCTGATTTGAAAAAGAAAAGAACAGCTGGAAATCGAAAAAAGGTTGAAAAAGTTGATTCAGGAGGAAAATTTTCGTCAGATGGAATGATAAGGTTGAATAAGTTTATTGCAAATGCAGGGATATGTTCCCGCAGAGATGCTGATGTGCTTATTGAATCAGGAGTAATCAAAATTAATGGAAAAACGATTACTGAACTTGGAACAAAAGTTGTGCCCGGTGATAAGGTTCAATACGGTAATCAAACCCTCAAGAGTGAGAAAAAATATTATGTGTTATTAAATAAGCCTAAGGGCTTTATTACAACAACTGATGACCCTGGTAACCGGAAAACAGTTATGGAATTGGTGAAGACTGCCTGTAAAGAGAGGATTTATCCTGTGGGGAGGCTTGATAAAAATACAACTGGATTATTATTGTTTACAAATGATGGCGATGTTGCAAAGCGTCTCACACACCCAAAGCATAGAATCAAGAAGGTTTATCATGTAGTGCTGGATAAAAAGCTGTCTAAAAATGATATGATAAAAATTGCTGATGGTTTTGTACTGGATGATGGTTTTATTAAAGCTGATGCTATTTCGCTTGTTACAGGTTCAGATAATAAAAAGGAGGTTGGCATTGAACTTCATTCGGGCCGGAACAGAATTGTCAGACGTATCTTTGAATCATTGGGATACAGAGTTGAAAGGCTTGATAGAGTTGCTTTCGCCGGTTTTACAAAAAAGGACATTCCAAGAGGGAAATGGAGACATCTTAACGATAAAGAGATATCATTTTTGAAAATGTCAAAAAAATAGGTTAGAATTCAAAAAAAATTAATAATTATGCAAAATATTCACAAAGTAACATTATTAAATATGAAAAAATTATTTTTACTGCTTTTTGCTGCATCAATGCTTGCAGCCTGCAACAATTCACAAAACAGTGCAACAACCGAAGCCTCAACTGATGAGCAGGTTTCAGAAGCTCCTGTGGCCATTATACTTAGCGAGTTTGAAGATAAAGCCAACGATCTGGTTGGGAAGCAAATTGTATTTACTGCAATCGTTGACCATACTTGCAAACATGGTGGAAAACGAATGTTTCTCGTTGACGAAAATTCTGATGCACATTTAAAGGTGGAATCTGGGGAAAATATTTCCAGTTTTGATGCCAGCCTCGAAGGTAGCGAAGTTAAAGTTATCGGTATTGTTAATGAAAAGGTGATTGACAAAGCTTACCTTGACGAATGGGAGGAAGATGTTCAAAAGGAAATTGAAAGTTCAAAAAATCTTCATATGGGTAACCATGAAAAGGGTGAAGAGGAGAAAGATGAGACGGAAGAGAGTTTGAACCAGATAAAAAATCTGAGAGAGCAGCTTGCAGAGTCAGGAGAGGATCATCTGTCATTCTACTCTGTGGAATGTATTGAGTATGAAGTTATACCTTCCAAAGAAGATAAATAATTACTTATCAGGTCAGGAGTGAAACTCCCTGACCTTTTTCATTGTAAAATTTTGTAGGGATGAAAATTAAATGGAGGAAATGGAATCGTGCTATCCATCGCGATTTGGGGTACGTGTTTTTTGCGATGACTATCATTTATGCACTTTCCGGAATAGCAATAAACCATATAAATGATTGGAATCCGAATTATGACATTAAGCTCAGGGAAATACATGTTGATATATCCCCCGACCGTAATGAAATAGATAAGCAGACAGTATTAAACATACTGGAACAGTTTGGTGAAGAGGATAATTACAAAAAGCATTATTTCCCAGGAGGTGTAAGACTTAAAATTTTTCTTAAAGGTGGAAATATAGTTATTGATCTTCAATCGGGTGAGGGATTATTAGAGAATGTCCATCGGAGACCGATTTTTCATGCAGTTAATTTTTTACACTATAATCCTGGCAATTGGTGGACATGGTTTTCCGATATTTTTGCAGGCGCGTTAATCCTACTTGCATTTTCAGGTCTTTTTATTTTGCGTGGTAAAAATGGAATAAAAAGAAGGGGTGCTGTTCTAACAATTATCGGGATAATTTTACCAATTATTTACCTAATATTTTTTTATTAAAAAATAATTATATAACTTGCGCCTCTTAAACAACTTAGAGAGGTGTTTTTTCTTATATAATTTAACGTTAAAGCTTTGATAGAGGGAGTTTTACGTTTAATTGACAGCAAATCAAGTGAAGTGCATATTTTGTTCGGAAGGAATGAAAATAGAGTACTTTTGGTAAAATAATAGAGGTAATTAGTATGTCTTTGAAAGACATTGATGAAAAAAAATTTGATGACCGGGAAAAGGGATTAGTGAATCCTGATGTCGGAAATAAAACAGCTACACCTGATAAAAAATTATTATTGGGTAAGGTTCGTTTTTTTGAAGATATTCTCCTTGCTCTACCCGATACTCTTATTGTCATTTTCAATAGAGATGGCAAGTATATTGAGGTGTGGGGAAGTCCGGGTTTTACAAATATCAGTAATTTGTCTCCTGATAATATCAAGGGGAAACTCCTAAAGGATATTTATTCCGAAACAGTTGCCGCTGTTCTACAAAAAAATATTGAAAAAGTATTTGATTCTAAAAAGCCTGATATGTTCAGGCTTCAACTGGATTCTTCTAAGGGTATTAATTGGCAGGAAGTTTATCTTTCGCTTTTGCCTGCACAGGATGGTGATGCTTCTTCAATAGTTGGTGTTTTTAGAAATATTACTGAAATTGTCAAACGTGAGGAGAAGATTAAATCTTCATTGGAAAAATTTGAAAATCTTTTTGAAAATGCACCGGAAGGATTGGCATTGCTAAATACAAAAGGAGTAATAAACTATGTAAATAGTACCCTTTTAGAAATCTCTGGTTTTGAGCTAAGTGATTTTATAGGTAAAAAGTTTTCTAAACTTCCCATTCTCCTGCCTGAAGATTATTCCGGATACGAAAATATTCTTGATACTATTGTTAAAGCCCGGGCAAAAGAAGTATTTGAACTTGAGTGGAAGACCAAGGATGGTAAAGCGCGCTGGACTGAACTACACTTTGTGCCGGTAATTAGAGCGGGGCGGTTTTCTGGATTTAATATTACATTTATTGATATTACGGAACGGAAAATTATTGAGGGAGACCTGATAAAAAGTAAGCAGGCATATAAAATCATTATTGAAAATGCCAGTGAGGCAATATTTGTGCTTCAGGATAGTCATATAAAATTTTGTAATTCAAGAATGCTTGAGCTTGTAGATAGCAGTATGAATGAGCTTGAAATAGCACTTATTAACGAATTTATTCATCCGCACGATTATCGTATATTTAACAATGCTATTTCTGATAAGCTTTCTGGAAGCACGGGTGAGGAGAAAACTGTTTTCCGAATTATTGATAAGAGCGGAGATATTAAATGGGTAGAAAGCACTTTTGTTGTTATTGACTGGGAGGGTACGCCTGCATTACTCTCTTTTACAAGAGATATTACATTTCAGAAATATTCTCGGGAAAAAGAAAAGCAACATCTTAAGAGCCTTGAGCTTCTTTCTGAGAAATCTTTGGAATTTGCTGAGCTTAAGCCGGGCGATGATGTTTACAGGTTCCTCGGAGAAAAGCTTCTTAATCTGGTTGAAGGCTCTGTTGTTGTTATTCTTTCGTACGACCAGAAAACAAATCGTATAAAGATTGAGCATCTTGCCGGGGAAGGAGTCCTGAAAGGAAAATTTGAAAAAATTATTTCTGAGAAATATACAAATTTTGGAACAAAAGTTAATCCTGCCCTGGTTAGAGATTTATTATACGGAAAACTACTAAAATACAATGACGGCCTGTTTGAGCTTGGGAATACAATCTTCCCGAGAGCTATTTATGAGGAGGTTAAAAACCTGGATGAACTGGGTGATATTTATATGATAGGCCTTGCAAGTGAAAAAGTGGTTTTTGGAAATGTAATGATTTTCCTTCCGTTGGGCGGACAGATTGATAATTCCGAAACAATTGAAACAATTATTAAGTTTGGCTCAATTGCCTTACAGCGAAATCTTGTGGAAGATGCGCTCCGTACAAGTGAGGAAGAATACAGAAGAATATTTGAATCATACCAGGATGTTTATTTTAAACTTGATATTGATGGAACAATTGCACAAATAAGTCCTTCGGTTGAGAAAACCGGTGGATATACTCCAAATGAGTTGCGGGGGGAACCTGTTGATAAACTTTATGCTGATGCTTCAGAATTGTCGACAATAAACAGAATTCTATTTAAATATGGATTGGTAAGAGATAGAGATATCAAGCTGCTGAAAAAGGATAATTCTGTGATATCTGCTTCGTTAAATGCAAAACTTTTGAGAGGAGAATCTGGCAGACCCATTGGAATAGAGGGTGTTATCT
>JAOZOC010000072.1 GCA_029933495.1 Bacteroidales bacterium | reverse complement strand
TTTCTTAATCCTGATATTGAAATGGCAAAACAATGGCTTAACGATTTTATCAATAGTTACTCTCAACGTGATTTACCTGCACTTGGTTTGTCGGCAAATTCAATTCTAATTCGGCGATTATGGACAATGCTTGCCCATTTAAACGGTCAAATATTAAACTATTCCGACATTGGAAGGTCACTTCAGATTAGTTCTCCCACTGTAAAAACATATATTGATTTTTTCGAAAGCTCATTTTTAATCAAAAGGCTTCAGCCTTATTATTTCAATATAAAAAAAAGACTAATTAAATCGCCGAAAATATATTTGACGGATACCGGAATTCTTCATCGTTTATTGAATATTTCAGATTTTGAATCTTTGCAGGCCTATCCTTTAATTGGAAACTCATGGGAGAGTTATGTAATTAACCAGATATCATCTCTTCTTAGTGCAGATGTTGAGCTTTCGTATTACAGAACCCAGGACGGAAGTGAAATAGACCTTGTATTTATCAAAAGTCTGAAACCGGTTGCAACTGCCGAAATCAAATATTCATCTTCACCGTCATTCTCTGCAGGAAATACAAGAGCGATAAACCAGCTTAAAACAAATGTGAATTTTATAATCACACCCGGTTCTGAGGATTATCTTATGAAAGAGGATGTAAGGGTCTGCTCTTTGCCGGATTTTTTGACTAAATATTTACCTGAAATTAAATAGGGGGAATTAGCAAAATTGTCTATATACAGATAGTCTGCATACAATCCTTTAATGATTAACTACTATTTTCTCAGTAAAGGTTTTACCCGGAACAGATATTGAAAGATAATAGATACCGTTGTTAAGATTATTGACTGGTATTTCATAAAAAAGCCCTTTTGATAATACAGTAAGGTCTGTTTTCCTGCCTGAATTATCCCACATCTCAATCAAAATATCGTCACAGCCGGTACCGGCAGGTAAAACAACATTTATTTTATCACTGGTGGGATTTGGAAAGATTCGGTAATTATTGACAATTTCCAATTCATTAGCACTGACCGTCAGAGAATCAATATTTATTTTCATTAACAAGATATCGTTATCATCATTATAAACAGTTCCTGAAAGATACAGATATTCATCAACAACTGCCAGTGAAAGATTAGAACAGTGAGGCATTTCAAAATTCCCTGTACCCAGCACCTCCACGTTTTGGTTAAATTTAGCTATGTAAATGTTGTAGTACCAGTCGTCATAAGCACAAGCCAGTATATTTCCGCTACCGTTAATAGCTAAATCCGAAATATAAAACGCAGATGTCTCCAAATCATACCAATTTTCGGATACTCCTTCCAAATCTGTTTTAATTACTGACGAGATACTTGTATTATTCGATAATTTGCTACCCCCGAGAAAAACAATACCATCTGCTATTTCCAATGAACTATTTATTCCGTCATATTCATTGAATTCTTTAAAGAAACCCAAATTGCCTGAAATATCAAATTTCTTCAGAAAAGGATTTGTATAAAAACCACCATCATAACCCGAAACATAAAACTCACTATCCGAATAGACCTTAATATCATTATAAACAGATCCAGGTGATTCGTGTGTCCATAAAACATTACCCGCCACATCAATCTTTTGAATCTGGGAAGTTGCAGGGCAAAGTTCAACTATCTTTGTGAAAACAATTTCGTTATCCGGCATCTGAACTAAATCGGTAATATAGCTTGAATATTCGGCCGGAAAAGATTTACTCCATAATGAATCTCCGTCAGGAGATACTTTTAAGATATATGCCGTGTCGCCCAACTCCCCTCCTATCAGATAGTTACCATCCGATATTTGGATTATCTTTCTACACGATGAATTGAAATCTCCACCATAAGTTTTCTTCCATAACATTTCACCCGAACCGTCTACCTTCATTAACATAATATTGTTAACCCCTGTGATACCAATCGTTCTACCAACGACAAACAACTCGCCGCTTGCAAGAGGTAAAATATCATAAGCATCATCATTATTGCTAAAATCAAATGTTTTTTGGAAAACAACCGTTTGTGAATCTATTGTAAAAATTGCGAAAAAAAAGATTACAGAAAGTAAAATATGTTTTTTCATAGCTCTATATTTTTTGATTGGCAAATGCAAAAATAAAAAAACAGAATGCCAAAAGCAAATTATTATTGAAAAAATCATCCCCTAGGGTAAGAAGGATAAGTAATACTCTTTTTTAGATCATTTATTTTAAAATTTGGCTGGTTATTGAACAAAAAGAGTTGGAGGAAGAATAGCTTTAATAAACAAGGATTTGAATATGTTCTTCTGCCGCAAAGACACCAGGGCACAAAGGTTCACTAAGTTTTTTGTGTTTCTTAAAGTCTTTTTGGCAAGAAAAAAGGGTAAACTAAATTACTCCTCCTCCTCAAAAACAGGCAAAGAGATTTCAAACACCGTCCCCTCTCCCACTTCCGACCTGAAAGTGATGTCGCCACCGGCATTCTCAATGATATTTTTAACCATTGCAAGGCCCAGGCCCATACCGCTTGTTTTTGTTGTGAAGTTTGGATAAAAAACCTTTTCGCGTTGCTCCGTCGGGATTCCTTTTCCGTTGTCGGAAAAATGAATAATATGCAAGTTGTTTTCTGTGGTAATTTTAATCTCTATCAGCCCGTTATTTTGGTCATCTATCGCCTGAATTGAATTTTTGATCAGGTTATTAAACACGCGGATTAATTGCTCCCTGTCGGCAAGAACAAAACAATTTCCAGAATGCTCAAACTGAAATTTTATTTTGGTTGAATTTTTGAAAAGCCCTATTGATTTGCTTATGACATCTGTTAGTTCAGTTTTTTCGAAATTAGATCTTGGCATCTTTGCAAAATCTGAAAAAGCCGTTGCTATAGCCGATAGAGTATCTATCTGTTCGGTCAGGGTGCCGGTAAATCTTTTTAGTCTTTCGTTCCAGTCGGGAGCTTTGTCATCCCAGGCTTTTTGCAGGTACTGAACGCTAAGCTTCATCGGAGTCAGCGGGTTTTTTATTTCGTGTGCCACCTGCTTAGCCATCTCACGCCAGGCGGTCTCACGCTCCGACCTGGCAAGAAGGTCTGCACTTCGTGAAAGTTCGTCAACCATACGGTTATATTCATCCACCAGACTTCCAATCTCATCCTTCTTTTCCCACTCTATTTTTTCGTTTGTCGTACCGAGTTTCAGTCTGCTGATCTTTTCCCTGATTAGTTGAACCGGCTTTGTGATGTGGTTAGAGATTATCAGAGCGACGAAAATGGAAATCCCGATAAGTATCACATAAATATTGATAAAGGCCACAAGCAATGCCGATATCTCATTTGTAAGCTCATCCTGCCTTGCAAAATACGGAAGGTTAACAAATGCAATCAAATCATTATCAAAATTTCTGAATGGGATATAAGCCGACAAATATTTGTAATTACCGATTGACTCATCGTGAATAAAAAATGATTTCCTGTTATTGCTGATCATATTGAATGCTTTCGAATTCATCTTTACGGAAATAAGACCCTGGTCAAAAATCTCAGGGCGGGATGAGGCAAGCAAAGTTCCGTCAAGATTATAGAGGTTTATATCTGTGAAAAAGACAAGAGAGAACTTATAAAGAATGTCTCCGAGATATTGATGCATTTCGGGCGATAGTGTGTCCTCGTCAGAGAGCTTATGTTCAAGTTCGATAAGAACGGAATGAGCTTTTTCGCTGAGCAGGTCGTGATTTTTTGAATTGTTTAGCGAGATAATGTAAAGCAATGAACCGACTCCCACAAAAATAAAGGATATAAGAATTATAGTGGTAATCCATATTTGTAAACGCTTCTTGAAACTCATATCGAAGAACCGGATATTTACCGGACTGTTAAAGAGGATGAGGATTATCAGAAGCAGAACACCAAAAGAGATAAAAATATAAGAAAAGGGAGCGGCAATATCTAGTATTCCCGGATTTTTCTTGCTCATAATCAATACCTTGCTGTCGTCAATTCTATAATAGAGATGATTAAAGCCATTTCTGTTGAAAAACACAATATTATCGGCAAATCTGCCGTAGTGTGACAATGAGGTTGAGTAGAAGTATTTACCAAAGCGCGAAATAAGTTCACCGTTTTCATACCTTGCCCATGAGTATTGTGATAAATCGGTACGTTGTATCTTTTTCTGATCATAAAGCAACTCTGGATATCCGATACCTCGCGGGATAATTTTTGAAAATACTTCGATAAATATTTTTATGCACGTGTCGGCAACTTTATAATCAACAATCCCTATATAATTATCATTACTCATATCATAATCCATAAAAAATAAACCATCAGTATTCGTCGGCATTCCCTTCACGCTAACTTCATTCTCAAAATAATCATAACAATTCATAATTATATCGTCGGGCTGAATGTCAAGTGTACGGTTGTCGTCACAAAATGTGATTAGAAAGTTGTATTTATCCCAGTATGAGTTAAAGTACTTGCTGGTTATATAATCTCTTATTGTATCATAATTATTGGCATCCTTATAGAGATAATCCAACAATGGTATGGCAAGTGTTGTGTCTTTGCTCAGCTTATCACTGATGTCATCAAAAAGAAACTCAACAACGAGGTCGCGTTCTTCACCGAGGTTGGAAGCAATAATTTTTCTGTTTTCTTTTTCTTTATAGTCATTGCTTTCATATAAAATAAGGGTAGCGTAAAGTGAGAAAAGAATAAGAAAAAAGACTGTTGTCGAAAATTTGATATTCAGTTTTCCGGAGCGGGAAATTATTCTGAAAGAGCCGGCATATATCAGAAAAAACAGAAGGTCAAGAACATCCTCTTTAAATAAAAACCGTATCAGCAAATAAATGGTGATTCCAGTTCCAGCAATGAGTGTGAAGAACTCGCCCTGTTTTTGAAAGGATTTTGAAAGGGAAAATGAAATTTTAAATGTAAAAAGAACATAGGAAAGAGTAAGCAGTGCGATACTGAAAAAACCGATAACGCTGTAAGCATTTATGGTTGTGATATTATCTAAATTGAACGAGATGGTCGAATTAATGATTACCCCGGTAAGGAGACGCGTCATAAGTTCAAAAAGGAGAAAAGAGAAAATAAGAGTAGATATTTGTAATGCCCTTTTTACCCATCCTGAATTATTGAAAATACCCGAATGAATAATTAATTCTTTATGAAACACTACTGCAATTGCAAAAATTGTAACTGAGTTGAAAAGCAGGTCTCCGAGAGATGGAAACAGGTTGGAGATAGAGAGATATTGCGGACCGAAAAGCCTGGAACCATATAGAACATCCGGAATCTTGAAATAGAAAAACAGGAATCGTAGTAGCAGAATATCAAAAACTAAAAACAATATCCAGAAGGAATTTCCATTAAAAAGAGAAATTACTTTTCTGTACGCCTGGTAAATAAACAGAATTATAAAGATGTAGACAAGCAGGTACAGCGAAGTAAGAAATAATATCAGATTGGTGGCAGGTGTAAATTTGCCGGGAAATTTTAATGAGAACAGAAAAGAACCATCAGCGGAGTTTATATTATTCTGTCCGGCCCTGGTTGATATGCTGACTTCAGCCGGAATTCTGAAACTATTTTCAAAACGGTTTGTTATGTGTGAGTTTTCATAAGGATATGCATTTTTGATTTTTATCAAACCGACAATCTTGTATGGGGGTGTATTTTTTTCATTTTTTACAAACCAACCATTTGAAAGATGGATAAGACCGTCCTGAAGATTGTTGGAATTTAAGTCATCGGAAACAGAAACCGAATTATCACTCCAGAATGCTAACCTGTCATTCTTAAAAATCAGAATTAAAATTCCCTGCTCATTATATAAATCCAGGTACTGCTTTTTCTCAAAAAAAAATTTCACATTCAGAGTATCAAGTTCGAGTTCAATATCTGAAAAAACATTTTCAACAATCTTTTCCTTATGCCTGAGAGTTTTTTGAAAACTGCGTGTAAGAAATCCCGAATTGTCAGGAGAAATGTATAAAAAGCTGAATAACAGTGCTATGGCAAGAAAGAAAATAGCTAACACTAACGGAATGAGTAAGTTATATTTTCCACGGAAGATATTTCTCATGCTAATCTGCTTTACAATATTGATAATCAATTAAATATAGACGAGCCAATTTTAGCCCTTTTGAGCAATTTTTGTCATTTTTTTGACATAATATACTTTGAAGGGTGTTCGTCTTCTTAGAAGGCTTAAAATTAAGAATTTTTCATTCTCAGAACATAAATAAGACTGGAATAATATTTTTTATTGATCAGCCCGTAAATATCTGTTTTCAGTCCGTTAAAAAATGCGTTAAGATAGTTAATTTTCCCACGCTTGTATTTTTCACTCAGCATACTTATGTAGAACGAATCGAACACCATTGGTTTTGTTTCGATAATTTCAAAACCATATTTTCCCATTAATCTTTTAAATGAAGATTGGTTAAAATGATAAAGGTGTCGCGGAACATCATAAGCCGCCCAAAAGTTTTTATAAATTGCAGCATCCAACGAATCTGCATTTGGCAACGCAATTACAAGCCTTCCCTCCTTATGCAATATCATTTTAATCCGGGCAAGATCTCTTTCAAGATTGTAAACATGCTCCAGAACATGCCACATCGTAATTACATCAAAACTATTTTCTCTAAACTCAAATAATTGTAATTCGTTATAAATATCCAGGCCATAATTTTTTATCGCGCGATTCCGGGCGGTGTTATTCGGCTCAATTCCTTTTACATTCCAGCCGCTATTCAACATTTCTTTTAAAAAATCACCTGTTCCACATCCAATATCCAGTGCCTCTCCCCTGGCAAGGTTTGAGGTTGCAATTTTGACTTTCTTCTTAATGGAATGCTTTCGTACTGATTGGTAAATCCCATTTATTAACCCTTTAGAAGTATTACTATGAGAAATATATTCATCTGATTCATAATATTTCGGGAGGTCTGTTTCACGTGGAACAGGATTAGTAAATTTGAAACCGCACTCAATGCATTGTGATATCTCAAAGGATTCACCAGTCAGGAAATAATCTTTCAATTCAAGAAAGACTTCCATCTTCTGACTTCCACAAACCGGACATTTATTTACTCCTATCATAGTATTTGTTTCACGTGAAACATATTTTAATTCTCGTCTTGTTTCATCCTCCCGGTAATCTGATTTTACCCCCATAATCACTCTGAGCGCAGTCGAAGAGTGACCTGTTGTTTAAAAATCAATACATTCCTAACAGAAACAAAATCACCTTCCCATATAAACTACTAAAACCGAAGCATCTGCCGGAGAGACACCGGATATTCTTAACGCCTGTCCTAAGGTTGCCGGCTTAATCTTCGTCAATTTTTCACGTGCTTCATACGAAAGAGCAAGTATCTTAAAATAATCAATATCAGGATCTAGTTTTAGATCTTCAAGCTTATTCAATCTGCTTGCCATATCAATTTCCTTTTCTATATACCTGCCATATTTCACAAGAATCTCGCTTTCCTCAATACATTCTGCAATAATACTTTTATCAAAGGAATTAACAAAATCCGCTATTCTATCCACATTCGCTATTAAATCATTTAGCTGAATCTGTGGGCGAGATAACACTGTCTCTATTTTAATTTTTTGCGATAGCTTGCTTGTATTTTTCTCATCCAGCAAAGAGTTTATTTCATCAGGGCTGATACTCTCCTTTTTAAAAAATTTAACAAGTCCTGAAATAATTTCTGCTTTTTGTTCAACTCTCTTCATTCTTTTCTTATCCGCAAGTCCGATTTCATAACCTTTAGGAGTTAGCCTCAGGTCGGCACTGCTCTGGCGTAATAAAATTCTGTATTCAGCTCTTGAAGTGAACATCCTATATGGTTCATCAACACCTTTTGTGATAAGGTCGTCAATTAAAACCCCGATATATGCATCTGATCTTTTTAAAATAAAATCGGCAAGCCCGCTAATTTTTCTATGCGCATTTATTCCTGCAATCAGCCCTTGTGCTGCAGCCTCTTCATAACCTGTTGTCCCGTTTATCTGGCCAGCAAAATATAAATTTTCGATCAATCTTGTTTCGAGTGTGTTTTTCAGTTGCTCAGGCGGGAAATAATCATATTCAATAGCATACCCGGGTCTGAATATTTTAGCTTCTTCAAAACCAGAAATCTTTCTTAGAGCTTTTAACTGTATGTGGTCAGCTAACGATGAGGAAAAGCCGTTAACATAATATTCAATTGTATCCCATCCCTCAGGCTCAATAAAAAGCTGATGACTTGTTTTGTCAGAGAAACGCTCAATTTTATCTTCAATTGACGGGCAATATCTTGGGCCAGTCCCCTCAATCGTCCCGGTAAACATAGGAGAGTCAACAAAACCGGTTTTTAAAATATCATGAACAACCGTACTTGTATATGCAAGATAACAGCTCCTTTGCCTATTCAAAAAAGGAGTGTCAGTAAAACTAAATTTCCCAGGGATCTCATCACCAGGCTGTTCAATGAGTTTTGAGAAATTGATTGTGCGCCCATCGACTCTTACAGGAGTTCCGGTCTTCATTCTCTTGGATTCAAACCCAATAGAATTTAGCTCTTCAGTCAGATTTTTTGAAGCCCTCTCCCCCATTCTTCCTCCGCCATAACTTTTCGTGCCTATATGAATTTTGCCATTCAGAAAAGTACCGTTTGTGAAAATGACCGCTTTGGCTTTTATCTGCTGTCCCATCACAGTTTTAACTCCTGTTACTCTATTACCATCAGTTAAAACACCAACAACTGTATCCTGCCAAAAATCAAGGTTTGGAATTTGTTCAAGCATATTACGCCACTCGATAGTAAATTGTGTTCTGTCACTTTGTGCACGAGGACTCCACATTGCAGGCCCTTTTGATTTATTCAGCATCCTGAACTGAATCATTGTTTTATCTGTAATAATACCAGAGTAACCACCAAGAGCATCTATCTCGCGGACGATCTGACCCTTAGCAATTCCGCCCATTGCCGGATTGCAGGACATATGTGCTATGGTCTGCATATTCATAGTAATCAGCAGGACAGACGACCCAAGATTTGCCGCAGCAGCAGCTGCTTCACTTCCGGCATGTCCGGCGCCAACAACTATAATATCGTACTCTTTGAACATTAGTGTTTTGTTCTATTGCAATTTTTTGCTGAACTACAGAAACCGATTTTCGAATATCACAAATACTTTAAAACTCAAAATTCCACTTTTGTAGAATTTCCTGTTTTTGTGGCTACATTTTTCAATTCCATAAATTCAGTCAAACTTCATTGTTTCACGTGAAACATTTCAGGACTATCCTAAAATTTCAGGCAGCAAAGATAAACATTTATCTTCTTTTCCTCTCATAATGGTAACTTCTTCGTGAGTTTTATCATGATATCCTGCCAAATGCAAAATCCCATGAATCATCACCCTTTGAAGTTCATTATAAAAAGGCACTGTAAATTTTTTCGCATTCTCCTTAACGCGGTCTATGCTAATATAAATTTCCCCTGAAATTTCATCAGCATTTTCTGAAAGATCAAAAGTGATAATATCGGTGAGAGTGTCATGATCCAGATATTGCACATTGAGTTTATGCAAATATTCATCACTACAAAAAACAAAATTCAGGCTGCCAGGTAACTTTTTCTCATTACCAATAACAACCTGAATCCATTTTCGTAACTTATTCTTATTCCTTAATGTAAAGGAAATGTCTTCAGTGAAAAACTGTGTTTCTTTAAGACTCACAAATATCTATTTATAAGATAATAAAATGAAACGCACTTTTAATTGTTGAGTACTTTCTCTGTTGTTTTTGAGTAATCCTGAAGTTTCTTGATTCTGTCAACGGCCGTCTCAAAATCGATACTGGAGATTTTAAATCCAATTTCAATTTCATTGCCTTTCCCAACATAATTGACATCGTCAGATAACGACTTGATAAGGAAGATTCCTCTTCCAGGGAATGTTTTCTCTTTACCATCATCTGTTACATCTGGAATGCTTTGATAATCAAATCCTTGGCCCTCATCTTTGATGTTAAAGGTAAGCCCGGTTGACTTTTTCTCAAATGTGATTGTAATGGTTTTCTCCGGATCGCGATTGTTGCCATGCTCCAATGCGTTCGTAAATGCCTCTGTAAGAGCAACATTTATACATCCAAAATAATTTTGATTGAGGTCATAATCATCGCAAATATCTTCGACGAGTTGCTCAACCTGATGAATGTTTTCCGGTAATGACTGTAATCTGAGTGTTCTTTGTTCTGTTTTCATCGTTCTTCGAAATTAAAAAAATA
>JAOZOC010000575.1 GCA_029933495.1 Bacteroidales bacterium | reverse complement strand
TCAGCATTTCTTCAGCAAAGTAAACCTGGCCGTAACCGGTTGCTTCAGGGCGAATTAAACTGCCACCCCACTCAGCACCTTTACCTGTAAGAACACCTGTAAATTCATTTCTTAATCTTTTATACTGGCCGAAAAGAAATCCGATCTCACGTCCGCCAACTCCGATGTCACCGGCAGGTATGTCAGTGTTAGGTCCAATATGACGGAAAAGTTCAGTCATAAAACTTTGAGTAAAACGCATTACTTCATCATCTGATTTTCCTTTAGGATCGAAATCGGAACCACCTTTACCCCCTCCCATTGGGAGTGTAGTCAAACTGTTTTTCAAAACTTGCTCAAAAGCAAGGAATTTAAGAATTCCGAGGTTAACGGTAGGGTGAAAACGCAGGCCGCCTTTATAAGGGCCAATAGCGCTATTCATCTCAATTCTGTACGCTTTGTTAATCTGGATTTCTCCTTTATCGTCCACCCAGGGAACCCTGAAAAGAATTACTCTTTCAGGTTCTGCAATCCTTTCAAGGATTTTAGCTTTTTTATATTTTGGATTTTCTTCAATAAAGAGCATCAATGTTTCTGCTACTTCTTCAACAGCCTGGTGAAATTCATCTTCACCCGGATTTCTGGCAATAATATTTGCCATAAAACCTTTTACTAATTGTTCGTTTGTCATAACTGTAACTATCTTTAAATTAATGATTTAGATTATTTTTTCATAATAATTCGAGGCAATATTATGAAAAAAAAACAACACCAAACAAATATTTTTGACTTTTTTTTAATTAATAAATTATATATGTCCTGGATACCCCATCAATTAAGGATTATTGAGTATTTACTCTTTGTTAATTTATTCACAGTCTAAATACAATTTAGCAAACCAAAAATCCTCTGCTATGAAAATAAAACAAGTAATTGAGGTCAAAAAATAAGTAATAAGTTTTTTCAAAAAAATTTAAAATATAGTATCCTTTTTCTATATTTGTAGGCTGAATAGTTACTAAAAAGATAAAATGAATAATGGTAAGAAATGAACAGGAATACCAGGAAAAAGTCCTAAAGCTAAAGGAGAGGGAGAAGGAGTTGAAGTGCCTGTATAAAGTAGAGGGGATAATCAACAAAAATTTGCCAATTGACGATTTTTTTATGGAAATAGTTAAAGGCCTATGGGGAGGATGGCAATATCCTATTATAACCAAGGTCAAAATAACCTTTGAGAATAAAATTTATAAAGAATCGGATTGGGTAGAAACTGAATGGGTACAACAAGCAGATATCATTATTGATGAAAATATATTAGGCAAAATAGAGATTTTTTATACAAAGTTCAAGAGATTAGTTGTTGACAGCCAGTTTTTACCTGAAGAGCAAAAACTACTAAATACTATTGCTACAAGAATAAGTAATTATATTTTCAAATTAAGACTGGCAAAAACACTTGAAATTCTGGAATTTGAAAAAAGTCAAAAAGGAGAAAAAGAGAATAATACGTTACCAATTTTAACTTCCCAATCGGATACACACTGGAAATGGCGCAATGATATGACATATAAAATTGCTGAAAAACTAAACCTTGAAAAATTTGGTGTAAAGGCCATATACCTGATCGGCAGCACAAAAAATGCCACGGCAGGACCGGCAAGTGATATTGATTTGTTAGTGCATTTTGAAGGAAATACTAATCAAAAAAAGATTTTTCAGGCCTGGATAGAGGGTTGGAGTTTGTGTCTTTCGGAAATGAATTTTTTAAAAACCGGTTATAAAACTGATGGGATTATTGACTTGCACCTGATTACAGATGAAGATATAGAAAAGAAAACAAGTTTTGCATCTATGATAGGAGCTGTTACAGATGCTGCCAGACTTATTAAAATTAAAACATAGGTAAATGACAAAGTGCTTTTTTGTTTCAGATCTGCATGGAAAAACTAACAGATATTTAAAGCTATTTAACTTAATCAAAACTGAAAAACCCGATGTGGTCTTTTTTGGTGGAGATTTGCTTCCTCACGGGTTAAAAAAAATCGATAATATTGATGATTTTGCCATTGATTTTATCTTCTCCCACCTCTGGCAACTTAAGGAAACACTGCAAAATAAATATCCTGATATTTTTATTATTCTTGGTAATGATGATGCCAGGTGCGAAGAAGAAAAATTTATATTAGAAAGCAACAAAGGATTGTTTCACTATATTAATCAAAAAAAAATTGAACTGAAAGAGTATAAGATCTTCGGTTATTCATTTGTACCTCCGACTCCCTTTCAAAATAAAGATTGGGAAAAGTATGATGTGTCGCGATATGTAGATCCGGGGTGTGTACATCCAACTGAAGGATTTCGCACTATCAAAATAAAAGAGGATATTGAATATGCTACTATAAAGAAAGACCTTGATGTTTTAACCAAGGATGAAGATGTTTCCAATGCAATATTTCTTTTTCACTCCCCTCCATATAAAACTAATCTTGACAGAGCGGCATTAGATGGAGCAATGATTGATTATGTTCCATTAGATGTACATGTTGGTAGTATTGCTATACAGCGATTTATTGAAGAAAAGCAGCCATTGGTTACACTTCATGGGCATATTCACGAATCCACAAGACTAACAGGTTCCTGGAAACAACAATTTAACAGAACCATTTCATTTAATGCTGCAC
>JAOZOC010000071.1 GCA_029933495.1 Bacteroidales bacterium | reverse complement strand
TGAAGCCGGAAATTACTGTAATAGAAATTGAAAGTTAAATTACTATAAATTTCCTGTAGTTGCTTTCAAAGACCAAAAATATTAATTAGGTTTGCAAAGTATATTATCGGGTATTAAAGATTTTCAATGAGGTTCAGGTATTTGATCAGATATTTGTTTTTTTTCGGTTTACTGTTTTTGGTTTTCCCTGATGCCAGGAGCCAGCATATTGCCAATTATTTGCAACTTGGGAAAACAGAACTTTCAGAGAATCATTTCCTTAAAGCTGTAGATTATTTTAATAAAGCAATTCAGATAAATTCTGCCTCCTACGAAGGTTATTTTCTTCGAGGTATTTCAAAATACAGTCTTGGCGACTATACAGGTGCCGAAAAAGATTTTACCGATGCCATTGACCGTGATCCCTATTATGCGGAAAGTTATCATTACAGGGCTGTTGTGCGTAGTCAGCAATATAACTTTGGAGGTGCTCTTGAGGATTTTGACCTTGCCATTGACCGCGATCCTAAAAATGCAACTATCTATGTCAACAGAGCCAGGACTAACCTTTTTCTGAAGCAGTTTAAGAAATCAAAAGCCGATTGTGATAAAGCAATAAAGCTGAAATATAAAAATTCAGGGGTATATATCCTTAGAGGAATGGCTAAAGCCGGTGCTGAGGAGTATGAGGATGCCCTTGCTGATTTTGATAGAGCCATAAAGTATGATCCCGAAGACTCATATTCTTATGTTCAAAAGGGAGTCACACTGATGACAATGAAAAAAGCCGATTCGGCTATAGTTGAGTTTAACATTGCCCTGGCAATTGATTCGGTTGACTCCTACGCGATTTTTAACCGTGCTCTTGCCAGGATGGAAACATCTGATACATCGGGTGCATTAAGCGATCTTAACAAGGTCATTGAATTGTCGCCATACAACTCGATGGCTTATTATAATCGTGCTATTTTGAAAATTAAAACAAGTAATCTGGATGCTGCCATTGATGATCTGGACAATGTCATTGCATTAAATTCTGACAACATTGCCGTCTATCTTTTCAGGGGGCAGTTGAAGCAGTCGGTTGGCGATTTGCAGGGTGCTCTGAAGGATTTTGATAAAGCAATTGAGATTTATCCTGATTTTGCAGACGCATATTTTGAGAGAAGCAGAGTGAAAAAGCAACTACTTGATTTTAAGGGTTCAGAGGAAGATTATAGTATTGCTTACAGTATAAATAAATTCGATTTTGAAAGTAATGACAGTCTTAAGATTGAGGAAGTAATGTATCTGAAGCGTTTGATGGCTTTTAGTGGAGAGTTTAGCGATAAAAACACTTCTGATAGTAAAATTGAAAATGAGTATGTTGACATTAACCTGAAATCTGTTTTTGGGGTTGTTCTTTTTTCAAACAGCATCACAGGGATGAAAATGTATGATACCTATGAAAAGAAAGGTTATCATGCCACAGTAATTACATTAAAAGAAGTTGATGAAGCAGGACATGATGAAAAAGTAGCTGCTAAGCAGATAAAGTTGCTGACTGAGAAAATCAATAATGATCCGTATGATCCGGTTAATTATTATAACAGAGGGCTTATGCTTGCCTGTAGTAAGGATTTTGAAAAAGCTGTTAACGATTTTGATAAAGCTATTATGTTTGATCCCGATTATGCAATGGCCTATTTTTGCCGTGCAAACACAAGATATAAGCTGATAGAGCTGATCAAGTCGTACTATGATTACAAACATCCATTCAATCCGGTTGGCAATAAAAAACCAACGATAAAACGCGACACTACTTACATTAAGCAAGAGTATAAAAAGGTTATTAATGATTTTAACAGAGTTGAGATTCTTGATCCCGAATTTTATTTTACATATTATAACAAGGGATATGTGAAGAGTATGGAAGGCGATTACTGGGGAGCGGTTAGCGATTTTTCAAAAGCAATAAAATATGACGATAAGTTTGCAGAGGCTTATTATAACAGAGGATTGATATTGCTTTTTCTGAAAATGAATAATAGGGCTTGTAATGATCTGAGTGCTGCCGGAGAATTGGGTGCGACTGATGCCTATAGGGTGATTAAACGCTATTGCTCAAAGTAGGGATACGTAAAGATATAAAGACGAGGCTCACCTTGTTTCAATGTTGTATATTAATGCCAGAAATCAATAAAGTATATTATACAGATGAAGAAGTTATCAAAAGTTGAACAATCATTCTCCGGCACACGGAAAATGTCGAACAGAAACAGAATCCCATATATCACAGTTGATACATTCCCTCATTTAGGATTATTAACAGCTTTAAGATTCCTCGAATGGGTAGTTGATAATCCTGAAGGGGTTATTAGTCTTCCGACAGGCAAAACACCTGAGTACTTTATCAAATGGACAAAGTTTTTGCTAGAAAACTGGGATAATGATAAAGGGTTGAAAATCAGAAAAAAACACGGGCTTTCCGGCAAGTCTAAACCTGATCTGAGCAGGTTGCATTTTGTCCAGATAGATGAGTTTTATCCGATAGACCCGGCACAACACAATAGTTTTAATTATTACGTAAAGGAGTTCTATCTGAAAGGATTTGGAATGAATCCTGACAACTCATTATTGATAAATGCAGATGAAATACCTCTTTCCGAAGGCCGCGCATACAAAGAAGTTTTTCCCGACAATAAAGTTGACCTGACACTTCGCTACAGAGAAGCTAAAAGCAATATTGAGCAAATTCAAAAGGACTCAATTATGATGGTAGATGAATGGTGTGCAGGATATGAACAAAAGATTAGGGCAAAAGGTGGGATTGGATTTTTCCTTGGTGGTATTGGTCCCGACGGACATATTGCATTTAATATTAAGGGCTCCGACCATTTTTCAACAACCCGTCTGATGGAGACTAATTTTGAGACTCAGGCAGTGTCAGCCGGCGACCTTGGAGGAATTGAGGTTTCCAGAAACAGGCTTGTTATTACCATCGGTCTGGATACAATAACTTATAATCCTGATGCTACTGCCATAATATTTGCTGCTGGGGAGGCAAAAGCAGACGTTGTTAAGTGTGCAATTGAAAATCCACCGTCAAATCTTTTTCCGGCAACCGTTTTACAAAAGCTTAAGAATGGACGCTTTTACCTTACAAATGGTGCTGCTGTGACGCTTAAGGATTTTGTTGATGACTATTATAAAAGAGGTGTCTGGACAAAGAATAAAACAGAGAGAGCTATCCTTGACCTTGTTAAAAAACTTGATAAGTATGGGCATCATCTTACCATTGAGGACTTGAAAAAAGATGAGTATTGCCGTCTGATCCCGGGCCTGAGCGAAAATACTGTTAATGAAATTATCGATTCTGTTAAGCAAAAGCTGACCAAGGGGATGTTTCAGGAGAAAAATCAGAAATATTACCATACGGGGCCACACCATGATGATATTATGCTTGGTATTTTACCACATATTTCTCATCAGTTACGTCAGCCGTCAAATAAATTTGATTTTACAATACTGACATCCGGATTCACTGCTGTTACTAATAAATTTATCATTCATGCTCTTCAGGATGTTTTGAGGTTTCTTGCTGAGGATAAGATCCAGATGGTTCATTATCCTGACTTTTTTGTGAATGGATATAAAATTAAATGGGATAAGGATGTTAACCATTATCTCGGCAAGGTTGCTTCCGGTGAGTCAATTCAGAGGAGGAGAGGGCTAAGCCACCGTCTGGTCAGGTCGATGGTTGAAATTTATAAACTGAAAAGTATTGATGATCTGAAAACTCAGGTTGAGAAAGATATTTCGATTCTGGAGAAGTCCTATGATGGTGAAAAAAATCCACCGGATATTCAACAGTTAAAAGGGATGCTACGTGAATTTGAGGAAGAGCTTGTATGGGCGCATTTTGGTGTGCAGGTTAAGAATGTCCATCATTTAAGGCTTGGATTTTATACCGGTGATATATTTACCGAACAGCCGGAGAAATTGAGAGATGTGCTTCCAATCCTTAATATGCTTCGTGAGATAAAGCCGACTGTCATCAGCCTGGCACTTGATCCTGAGGGGAGTGGCCCTGATACTCATTATAAGGTGCTGGAAGCCATTGCTGAGGCGGTGAGGCTCTGGAAGGAGGAGGCGGATGTTAGTAATTTGAGGATTATTGGATACCGGAATGTTTGGTATCGTTTTCATCCTGCTGATGCTGATGTTATTGTTCCGGTGTCGCTAAATTCTCTGGCAATTCTCGAAGAGGCTTTCTCTGATTGTTATCTGAGCCAGGTGGATGCTCCTTTTCCAAGTTATATGCTAGATGGGAAATTCAGTACTCTGGCTCGCGAGATTTGGATTCAGCAAATGAAGCATGTTCAGTTACTTCTTGGCAAGACATTTTTTTATGAGAATGATTTACCTCGTATCAGAGCTGCGCATGGACTTCTCTATTTTAAGGAGATGGATGTGGATACATTCCTTGAACAGGCACGTGAACTTGAAAAGTCGATGGAGGGGTTTTAAAATTCAATTTTGTCAATTTATTGGATTTTATTGCTGTCATTTGAGTAATAATTATTAATATTGCGATGTGAAGTTGCAAATATTGTTACCAATATTATGATTATGAAGAAAGAATTTGATGATATTAGACCCTATTATGATTCAGAGGTTCCCAGCGCAATAAAAAGAATTGCAAATCATCCTCAGTTCCACATAGCTTTAGGTTACCTGTTTCCTGCTGAAAAACATAAGGAAATTCTGGAAGATGTGTCAAGAATCAGAACATCAGTTGATTTTCAAAAGATGTTTATGCTTCCTGCCATGAAAGCTATTTTGGCAAAAACATCTGATGGCCTTACCTTTGAAGGATTTGAAAATGTCGAAAACGGGAATCCAGGTGTATTTATTTCAAATCATCGTGATATTCTTTTAGACTCAGCACTTCTTCAGGTTGTTTTGTACGAGCTGGGACTGGATACTTCAGAGATCGCTTCAGGAAGTAATCTGATGGTCTCGGATTTTGTGATTGACTTTAGCAAGGTAAACAGAATATTAACTGTTGTCAGGGAAGGTAAACCGCGTGAATTACTTGCAAACTCAAGAATTTTATCCGCTTATATCAGGCATACTTTATTTGATAAAAAAACATCTGTTTGGATTGCTCAACGAAAAGGTCGCACCAAAGATGGGCTGGATAAAACAGAAACCGGAATATTAAAAATGCTGACATCTACTGGCCCAAAAGATGTGATTCAGGCTATTCGCGATGTTAATATTATTCCTGTCTGTATTTCTTATGAGTGGGAGCCTTGCGATGTCCTTAAAATAAAGGAAAACTATTATTCCAGAAGAGATGGGTATGTGAAGGATACGAATGAAGATTTTAAGAGCGTAATCAATGGAATTGTAAATTATAAAGGACATATTCATATTTCAGTTGCAAAGCCTGTTAACTCAATACTTGACAATATTGAGGAGGGTACAGTTAAGAGTGCTATTTATAATTATATTGCTCATTATATTGATGAGCAGGTCTATAACCTTTATAAACTCTGGCCCAGCAATTATCTGGCCTATGATTTGATGAATAATACTGACAAGTATTCGAGCAGATATACCTCGCAGACTAAAGAGCATTTTGACGAAAGACTTCAGAGAGTTATCAGTACTTTAGAAAAAGAACCAGATGAGTTGAAAGAGTTATTTATTGAGATGTATGCTAATCCTGTAATTCAAAGAGAAATTATTGAAAATAAGTAACCGTGAGTCACAATCCTGTAATTTTGGTTATTAAATCAGCCCAATTTCTTTCATTTCCCAGAAGCATCTTGCTGTAGCGTTTATATCAGCAGCAGCATCGTGTGCATTTTCAAAATCTTCTCCAAACAGTTTGTAATGTAACTCTGATAGTTTGGGCCATTTATACCCATAAGGCCCGGGAATACGGCAATAGTTTGTTGAATTTTGCATTGTACAAATCCTTGGCTTAGTAAAAAGACTTGATGGAATGCGTTTTCTGTAAAATTCTGCTCCAACTATTTTTTCATCGAAAGCAATATTATGGGCTACAATATAATCAGCCTTTTCAATTTGCTCTGCAAAAACCTGCAGTACATAATCCAGTTCATATCCATCTTTGTGTGCGCGCTCTGTTGTTATACCATGGACTTTGGATGCTTCTGCCGGAATTGTAAATCCTTCAGGGATAATAATGAAGTCCTCACCATTAATTCTGTTTCCTGTATCATCATAGGTAAGCCAAGCGAGCTGAACCATCCTTGGCCAATTATTGCTGTTACTTACAGGAGCTTTATAATTTCGGGGAAGCCCGGTTGTTTCAGTGTCAAAAAATAAAAACATAATAGCTGGATTTTAATAATTGTTATACATCTTCTGATTTAAAGGCAAAATTAGAGTAATTTTCCAGTTGTATAGCAAATGTTTTAAACAATTGTTCTGTCCCTAAAATCAACTTATCTCTTAGGAACAGTACGTTTAAAAAATACATATCCGTTCTTTTCTCCCAGTTCTCTGACAGTCCAAACGGTTCTCCAGTGCTTCTCTACTGGTTTTTTCCCGACAACGTAAACATCTTTATCCACATACTCATATATTAACCATTTCAGATTAGTATATTTGGGATTATCGGGTGGCTGAATTTTTGCATAATAATAGTGAGCATAACTTTTGAAATTGCTTGTTACAACATAGCAATCTTTACCCTGAAGGGTTTTGCAAAACTCTATCTCTGCATTTTGCGAATACATCTCAATCCTTCCAATAAAAAAGATCAGCCCCATAAACATGAACAGGGCCGTACCCAAAAACAGAGTTTGAACCCCTCTTAAAACTTTATCTTTTTTAAATAGTGACATTGAAATTATTACAACCATCAATAGAAATATCCCTGGAATCATTTCCCAATATGTCCAGTTGACCTGGGCATTAAGGCTTGCATATACAAATGGATTATTCTCAAATAAGGGTTTGATAAGTTCGATATTTCTTCCTGTCCAGGGAACCAAAATAGTGATAACGATATAAAAGCCTGCAATTGAACTCAACAAGTATTTCATTTTGTTGTTGAATCTTATTTTTCCATCAATGATTTGACTAATCACCAGTGCTGCCAGAAAAGTGAGAGGGAAATATGCTAAAGAGGAGTAATGCACAATTTTTGATTGTACTATCGAAAATAAAATAAGAACAACCCAAAAGAGGATGGTCATCCACCTCCTGAAGTCCTGCTGAAAGTCTTTTTCCGGTTTAATCTTCCGAAATCCTCTAATAGCAAAAACTGAAGCAGGGAAACATCCGAAAAGTAAAACAAGGATATGGTATCCGGGAACTCCTCCATGGCCGGCATCAGGTGTGCTTAAAAGCCTGACTTGGTATATAATGAATTGTTCGATAAACCAGATGCCATGGTGTGCAATTTCAACTCCAAACCATAAAGATACGACCAATAATGAGATAAATGACCAAATGATAAAATCAATAATACTAATAGATGATTTGAATCTGTTCATTATCCAATAAACACCAAAAGCAAGAACCACAATCAGATATGCAACCGGCCCCTTTGTAAGTATTGCAAGGCCTATAAAGAATCCTCCCAAAATCAGATAGTACGACTTTGGCTTTGCGATTCCTTTAGAAATATTACTTCTTCTCCAGGAAGCTATGATGAGATTATACAGCCCGAGGAAGATAAGCAGGTTGAAAAGCGGGTCAATAATTCCGGATTTGAAATAGAGCAGGGGCAGGATGCTTCCAAAATATGTCAGAGCCCACAAGAATCCGAATTTCTGATTAAAAAGCTTTGTACCGATTCGGTAAATAACAAGCAGCGTAATAATTCCTGTTATTGCATTAGGGAAACGTGCAGCAAATTCGTTAATGCCAAAAAGCTTCATTGACAGAACTTGAATCCAGAAAAAGAGCGGAGGTTTTTCCCAGAAAGGTTCATAATTGACCTGTACTGTCAGATAATCGCCAGTACGGATCATCTCTCGCGATATCTCGGCAAAGTTAATTTCGTCCCAGTCGAACAGATGGACACCACCAAGAAATGGAATGTAAAACAGTGCTCCTAAAAAAAAGAGTATCAAATAATTACGTGTGTTGCTGCTCATTTGAATTAAATAGTAATAACATCCTCCTCTTTGATTATCGGTTTTCCCATAAAATGAAGAAGTAATTGTGCTACTGTAAGTGTGTCCTTCTGGCAATAGACAGCTATCCTCTCAAGGTCTTTTTCTTTATAATAGACATCGGCAACCATACTCCCGTCGATATCATCCTTTGGAGTCGGTATTCCAAAGATGGAGGCCAGCAATTCAAGTGATGTGTAGTTTTTTCTGTCACCGAACTTCCATAACTCCATTGTATCAAGGTGAGAGACTTCCCAGGGTTTTCTTCCGGCAGTATTCAGAATATTTGGTAGTTTAATTCCGTTAACCAGCATACGTCTTGCAATATACGGAAAGTCAAATTCTTTCCCGTTGTGCCCGCATAGCAGATTGTCTGGCTTGTTGTAGTGATTGTTGAGTAACACTGCGAACCCATTCAGCAACTCAGATTCATTATCACTGTAAAATGACTTCACCCTGAACTTGCCGTCTTTGATAAATCCTGCAGAAATACAGATTATTTTCCCGAATTCAGAATAAATGCCAGCCCTGTTGAATACTACATCCGGAGTGTCATCTTCATTTTGCTTGATCCTTTCTGCTTTTTTATCCCATAGTCGCCTGAAGTTGTCCGGCAGTTTGTCGTAATCTGAAACCATTGGTACGGTTTCGATGTCGAGAAAAAGTATTTTTTCAATATTTAATTGATATAACATAGTTTGCAAATTTGATTGCATAAAAATACAATAAAATTAAGAATAGTTTGATATTTTTACAAAATGTTTAAGATTAGAAGTATACTATTTCTGTTTGTATTTATACTACTTAATCATTCTTGTAATAAGGACAAGGATACAAGTATTCCTGTTGTAGATGTGCTCTCACCTTCTGAGAATGATATCTTTGGTGTTTCGGATACAATTCCTGTTATTGCCACGGTCAGGGATGATAGGCTTATTACCAATGTTCAGGTTGTTTTGGTGAATGAAGATTTTACTCCTGTTGCTCGAGAATACAATTTACATCCTAACAGCAGTAGCTATGATTTGGACTTGTCTTATGTAATGGATGGAAATTCTCTGAAATCAGGCACATATTATATTCTTGTGAAGGCAAAAAATGAGTCGAAATTCAAAAATGTTTATCGGAAGATACAGATTAAAGGGGAACCATTGAAGCTGGAGAAGATATTGATTGTAACAGGTGAAGGAGAGCAGCATATTAGTATAAGTGGGATCGACTCATCTCAAACAGTTTCTCTCCTGTTCAATCTTGATATTGATTATGCTGCTTCGTGTATCAGTAGTCAGTTTCAGCAGTTTTACCTTGCTGGAAAAACTTTGATTGATTTGCGTACTTTTTCATTGGATGATAATTCGGTTGAGTGGGATATTCCTTTAGGAATGACACCGCCGATACACAATGATAATTGTCTATATGCAGATGAGAATCTTTTTGTAACATATAATTCGCTATATATCAGAGGTTATGATAATAATGGAGATGTCGTTTTTACTACTAATGTAACTTCGCACGACAAACCCGGGGCGGTTTTTCGGTTGAATGATTATGTTCTTGTTGATATGCAAAAACAGAATAGTGCCGGAAGCCCGGAATTAGTTACATATTATGTGGAAAGTGGGATTGAAATGCAGACAAGACAAACACAGTTTGAGGTGGTCAGTTTTTTCAGACATACTGATAAAAAGGTTTTTATAACTGCAAACAATAGTAATACAGGACAATTGTTTAGTTTCAATATTGAACTTGGAGTCCTTGAACATTTATCTGACCTGACCGGAAAAATTGTGTCCTCAGATATTATTGATGCCAACCGGATACTTTTAGGTACGGAAAGTGATATTTACATTTATGACTATTCAACAATGCAGCTTGTGCAGTTTATGGCTGATATTGAAGTTGTTGATATTAGTTATGATGCTTTGAATAGTGACTTGTATCTCTCCTCGTCAAAAGAGATTAAGAAGTATAGATTCCCTGAAATGATACTGGAGAACACATATTCGTTTGGAGATACAATAAAAAATGTTCACCTATTGTATAATAGGTGAACATTTGAATTGTCGGATTAACATCAATTAATTAGGAAGTAAACTGTTTCTTTTTAACGTCCCATTTAATATAAATAGCAGTTTGATTTTTAGAGATAAACTCTAGGTATTTTTGTGCTAATTCGGGATCATTCCTTTTAAAAGTCTCATACACCTGGCGTTTACCTT
>JAOZOC010000070.1 GCA_029933495.1 Bacteroidales bacterium | reverse complement strand
AAATAACCGATATGAAAAAAGTATTTAAAACACTCGCAGTAGCAGGACTTTTCCTCGCATTACCATTATTATCAGCAGCACAAACTCCTCCTCACCCAAATGGCGGTGGCGGACCAGGTGGTGGAAACACCCCTGTTGGTGGTGGAGCTCCAATTGGTGGCGGACTTATCATTATGATGATTATGGGTGCTGCATATGGCTCTAAAAAGGTATTGAAAGCCTGGAAATAGATTCAGGTTGGTACAAACCTAACAGGTTTTAAAAACCTGTTAGGTTTTAGTGCATCGGGAATCCGATGGATACAACGCTTATCCTGATTCCGGGAACATTGTGTAATGTATTAACGCAGGCTTCCATTGTGGAGCCTGTTGTTATTACATCGTCAACCACAAGGACATGCTTTTCTGCAAGAGTATTCAAATCCTGAAGTTTAAAAATGTCGCTCACATTTTCCCATCTCTTATACCTGCTCTTTTTAGTTTGTGTTGATGTTGCAATATCACGGTAAACTGTATTAATATCAACCGGAACATCCATTGTATTTGCAAGTCCTTTAGCAAACATCTCAGCCTGATTAAAGCCACGCTTTCTAAGTTTTTTTTTATGAAGCGGAATGGGGATAATAGTATCAACTGTTTTAAAATACTCCGATCGCTTTAAACTACTGCCATAAAGCTCTCCGAGAAAAATACCAATCTCCTTGTGTCCAAGATATTTCATTTGATGGATTAGATGCTGAACCTTTCCACCCTTTCGATAATAATACAGAGCTGCTGCAGATTCAAGATTAGCTCTTCCCCAGAAAACCTGTGCTACCGGATTATCCTTGATTTTATGAAAACCTGTTTCAGGAAGATGTAAAAGACAAGAAGTACAAACCACCTCTTCGTTATGAAACAGAGTACTACCACAAGCCATACAAGTGCGTGGGTAAAACAGCGATATAAAATCATCAAACAAATTCATAGAAAACGGTTCAAAGGATTTAATCATTCCAAAAATAATACATTTTTAGCAATAATTTAACGATAAATATTTTAGTTAAAAAAATGTATCTTTGAAAACTATTAACACGTAAGAAAATGGCTCGTAAAAAAAAGAAAAGTAAAAATGTCAAAAGGCACTCATTTTATAAAGTAGTTCTGGATGCCTTCAAAAAAGACCCGTTTAAGAGTTTTAACTTCAGGCAAATCTCATTTGCACTTGGCATAACAGACAAGGCAAGCAAACAGCTTGTTAAGGAAATCCTGATTGATCTGACAGCAAATGAAGAGATAGAGGAACTGAAAAGAGGTAAATATAAATTGAATCCTTCCCGGATTTCATCAACTGTAAAGCATAGTGTTATCACAGGCATTGTTGATATGAAACAAACAGGCAAAGCTTACGTGATTACAGCAGAACTTGATGAGGATGTATTCATTTCAGCAAATAATACTTACCATGCTCTAAATGGTGATAAGGCTAAGGTCAGGCTTTTCCCGAAACGCAAGGGGAGAAAAACCGAAGGACGGATTATTGAAATTATCGAAAGGGTTAAGAAGCAATTTGTAGGAATTATTGAAGTAAGTAAGCAATATGCGTTCCTCATCCCGGATGATGTATCTGTCCCTGTCGATATTTACATTCCAATATCGGGTCTCAAAGGAGCAAAAAACGGAGAAAAAGCAGTAGCAAAAATAAATGACTGGCCCGAACACTCAAAAAATCCGTTTGGTGAAATTATTGAAGTTCTTGGCAAACCGGGAGATAATAATGTCGAGATGCACTCTATCCTGATGAATTTCGGATTTCCTTTGGGATTTCCTGAAAGTATCGAAAAAGAGGCTGAAAAAATAGGAACTGCAATAGCCGATAGTGAGATTTCAAAAAGAAGAGATTTTAGAAATATTTTCACCTGCACGATAGATCCTGAAGATGCAAAAGATTTTGACGATGCCCTTTCGGTGAAAAAGCTGGATAACGGGCTTTGGGAAATCGGAGTTCATATTGCCGACGTGTCTCATTATGTCGCTCAGGGAGGAGGAATTGATAAAGAAGCTTATGAGCGAGGTACTTCCATCTATCTTGTTGACAGGGTAATACCTATGCTGCCCGAAAAATTATCGAACAACGTCTGCTCCTTGAATCCACATGTTGATAAATTGTGTTTTTCAGCTGTTTTTCAAATGGATGAAAACGCAAAAGTAGTCCATGAATGGTTTGGAAAAACGGTTATCAACTCTGATCGTCGCTTCAATTATAATGAAGTTCAGGAAATAATAGAGGGCAACAAAGATGATTATCATGAACAAATTCTGGTTTTGCATAATCTGGCCTCTAAACTAAGAAAAGTCAGGTTTGAAAAAGGCGCCATTGCTTTCTCCTCACAAGAGGTTAAGTTTATTCTTGATGAGAATGGAAAACCAACAGGTGCTTATATCAAAGAACAGACTGACTCAAACAGACTGGTTGAAGATTTTATGCTATTAGCCAACAGAAAGGTAGCTGAGCGGATAGGCACTAAACACGGACGTCAGGAGCCAAGAGCTTTTGTTTACAGAGTTCACGATGTTCCCAATCCTGAAAAGTTTCAAACCTTTGCAGAGTTTGTCGAGAAACTTGGATATAAAATTCAAACCGGCTCACGAAAATCTATTTCATCCTCTCTGAATAATCTTTTTGAGCAGATCAAAGGAAAGGGAGAAGAAAATATGATTGAGTCCATTGCAGTCAGAACAATGGCAAAGGCAGAATATTCAACCAAAAACATCGGTCATTACGGCCTTGCCTTCAAATATTACACCCATTTCACTTCCCCTATTCGCCGTTATCCCGACCTTATGGTTCATCGTCTTCTTGAAATGTATCTTCAGGGTAGTCAATCGGTAATTCAGACAGAGCTTGAAGAAAAATGCCAGCACTCATCCATTATGGAAAGAAATGCACAGCAGGCCGAAAGAACATCAGTTAAATATAAACAGGCCGAATACCTGCTTGATAAGGTAGGTCAGGAATTCCAGGGATTAATATCGGGAGTGAGTAAATGGGGGATTTTTGTTGAGATTGATACCTGCAAATGTGAAGGAATGGTTTCTTTGAAATATATGGACGATGATTTTTATTATCTTGATGAAGATAATTATCGTGTTGTTGGTCATCAAAGCGGAAAAGAGTACAAACTCGGTGACCCTGTGAGAATTATTGTTAGAAAAATTGACCTTGCTAAGAAGCAGATGGACTTTGCGCTTGTCAGCTAACTAAACCGGATTAATACTCAGCGAAATCTTGTATTTCAGTATTATATGATAACCTGTATCAAGCCCCACTCTGTATAATGTCAGAACCAGAAGTAAAATAATAATGTAAGTCCAGATTATCTTAGTAGGTCTGTGCTCATCTTTACCTATCATACTAGGTCTTGGCATTGCTTTATGATTAAATAATATGGGTAATACAATAAACATCATTGTAACCAAAGTACCGGTTTCATAAGGCATGTTATTGGGTATCTTTACCAGAAAAACAATTGCACTTCCTAAAAACCAAGGTAGCACAACCTGATGAAAAAGAAATTTCAGCCTGTTTTTCTCCTGGACCCTATAAAGCGAATTGGAAGTTTCAAGGAATTTCTGTGCCGAAAAGTAACCTGTCATACCAAGAATAAACAGAAATATCAAAGAAATTAAAAATTTCCAAAACACATTCAGGTATAGCCAGTTTGCAACATACCCGAATCCTTCATCAAACGAAACACCCGAAACAAAGGCACCAAGAAACAGATTAAATCCATGGAATCCAATCCACAACACAAACAATTTCAGAAAACCCTTAGCTTTTGGCCTGTCTGCAACCCATTTATAAAACAAAAAGCCTATCACCAAAGAGATGAAAGGTCCTGAAAATGTAACTATAATTATATTATAACGCGACCATAAGGGGGAGTAATCATTAAAAGCAAGGTCGTAGTAATATAAAACGGAATCCAAACCCCACCTTGAAGCAACAACTAGTACAGTTAGCTGATAGACCATGTAAACCAACAGGTAAGCAATAATATAAAGAGCAATGGAGTTAACCGTATAATAGTAGTACCCTTTTTTAATTTGCTTTTTCCTCTCTTCACTTATATGCTCTTCTTCATTAAAAAATGTTTCACCGCCGCCTTTATAACCATGTATAAATTTTCGGATAAAATGAACTCTTTGCTGTCTTTTAAATTCTCTTTTATGCTTCTTTTCTATTCTTTTTTGCTGAATTTTCTTTTTACGTTTTTTTTTGTTAGAAATTCGTTTTTGCTTCATTTCAGAAAATGAAAAAATCTTATTTACCCGTTGCTTTTTTCTATGCTGATTTTTATTATCATAATTAACTTCTCTGACAGTCTCTCCATCGTCATCAATTACATAAACTACTTCATCATTGTTGTTGGAACTTTTATCCGGACCCAAATATGGTCTGTACTCCTTTGGCTTTTTACTCATCCCAAATGAGATTTCACTTAAAGACCTTTTGACATTCAAAATAAATCGGGCAAAAAACCCAGTTCTCCTAGTCCCTCGTCTGCGTGCTTCATGTATATGCTTTGGCATCTCTTTATTTAAGTGTGCAAAGTTACAAAAGATTTTATAATTTAGCCGGCTTAATTTTTCATCATTACAATAGAAACTCGATATAACTTTGACATATGCGTAAAATAATTGACTCCTTCAACGATTTTATAAAGAAATACCACCTTGAATCATTTAAAGATGTGGCCCTTTTTATGGGTATCCTTCTGATTTTTCATTTTCTGTACAGATATTTCGCACAGGATTTTTTGGCGGTAGATTTCATAAAAAATTCAGGAAACTCTCTGGCCAGAAACGTTTTTCTGGAAAGCAAATGGGTTTTAGAATTATTTAATGTGAATGTGACAAGTTTAGACGTTTTAGATATTGACGGTAGTGTAAAAAGTAATGTTTTTTACTATGCTGCCAATAATGGATATACATCTGTAGGGTTAGGCTGTTCGGGATTAAAACAACTATATCAATGGACTGTTCTGATGCTTTTTTACCCAGGATCATGGAAAAACAAACTCTGGTACATCCCTATGGGTCTTGTTGTTGTTCACCTTACCAACGTATTCAGAATATTATTAATGATATTTGTCACAATAAATCTTCCTGAGCACTGGCATTTTATCCACGATTATATTGCAAGGCCGTTTTTCTATGTTGTGATGTTTGCAATGTGGGTTTACTGGAATGAGCATTATTATCATAAGAAGGAAAAGAAAAAGGTTAAGAGTTAGGGTTATGGATTAGCCTGTGGGATGAAATAACTCTTGAGTTGTTGTAACTATAATACTCGTATGCTATCTTTATTTTGTAATCTTATTGACTAATTCTTGGTTTTAAAGTCTTATATCTTGGCTCTATTTTCTGCTAAAAACATTGTATTTCAACACAGACAAGATTGCCCTGACCCCATCCTGCCAGTTTATCTTTTTACCCTCTTCGTAAGTACGTCCGTAATATGAAATGCCCACTTCATAAATCCTGACTTTGGGTAATCTTGATATTTTTGCAGTTACTTCCGGCTCAAAACCAAAACGCTTCTCCTTTAAATTCAGACTTTTAATCAAGTCAGACCTGAAGAGCTTGTAGCAGGTCTCCATATCCGACAAATTCAGGTTTGTAAACATATTTGAAATAAAAGTTAGAAACTTATTACCTATTGAATGCCAGAAAAAAAGGATACGGTGAGGAGTGCCGCCCATAAACCGTGAACCATAAACCACATCGGCAAAACCATCAAGAACGGGGTTTAACAGAAGATTATACTCCTGGGGGTCGTATTCAAGATCTGCATCCTGTATAATTAAATAATCACCCGTTGCCAGAGCAATACCTTTGTGCAGAGCTGCACCCTTTCCCATATTTTTCTCCTGATTATAAAGTCTTATATTTGCTTCCGGATGCTTACCAATATACTCTTCAATTTTCCCTTTAGTATCATCAGTTGAATAATCATTTACAATAATGAGCTCTTTCTCAATATCATTTATAAGATTTACTTTAAGCACCTTATCAAGAATCAGGTGAATGGTTGCAGCCTCATTATATGCAGGTATCAGGATTGAAAGTTTCTCGAATTTCATTTAATTATCTTTTGATTGTAAAATTAGTCAAAACATCTTTTTTTATTCATGGAAATAAACCCTTTTTACTCTTCTCGAAATGCTTGTTAAAACCTCATAAGGAATAGTATCAAGATCACGGGCAAGGATCGTAATCGGATGTTCACTGTCAAATACAATGACATCATCTCCTTCATTTACATCTATTCCGGTTATGTCAATCATACACATATCCATACAAATACTCCCCACAAAAGGTGCCTCAACTCCATTAATATAAAGCCTCCCTTTACCATTACTTAGTTTTCTGTCAAGACCATCGGCATAACCAATCGGAACAACAGCTATTATCATCTCCTTTTCTGCTTTCCATGTCCGATTATATCCGATTGTTTCACCAGGATTTATCTTTTTTATTTGTGAGATTGTTGATCTCAGAGTACTCACATTTTCCAGACTATCTTTATTAGATATAACTGACGACACACCATAAAGGCTAATACCAAGTCTAACCATATCAAACTGATACTGTGGGAAACGGGTTATCCCGGCCGAGTTGAGTATATGCATCATAATATGATGATCGGAATGAGCTTTTATTCTCTCTGCCATTGCTTTAAACTGCCCCACCTGATAATCTGTGAAGTCATCATCGTCCGAATCTTCGCTTGAGGCGAGATGTGAGAACACTGACTGGAGATATACCGAATTGATTTTCGACAATTTTGCAATTAGCTCGTCAATTTCATCAGAAAGAAAACCGAGCCTGTGCATTCCTGTATCAAGCTTAATATGAATTTTTATAGGCTTGTTTTCTGGTATTATATTCCGCCTTATTGCTTCTTCAAGCAGGTGTAATGACCTGAAATTATAAATCTCAGGTTCAAGATTATGCTTTATTATATCATCAAAACTTTGTTCTTCTGGATTCATCACCATAATTGGAACTTTTATCCCCGACTTCCTGAGTTCAACACCCTCGTCAGCATAAGCCACAACAAGGTAATCAACATGATGGTACTGAAGAATATTAGCAATCTCAAAACTCCCACTTCCGTATGAAAAAGCCTTGACCATGGCCATAATCTTTGTTTCAGGTCTAAGTTTTTGTCTAAAATAGTCAAGGTTACTAATTAACGCGTTTAGATTTATCTCGAGGATCGTTTCGTGAGCCTTTTGTTGCAGCGCCTGACTTATCTGCTCAAACTCAAAAATCCGAGCTCCTTTCAGCAAAATAGTTTCATTCTGAAAATTGGCAAATGAGCACTTTTGAAGAAAATCGCGTGTCGTAGGATAAAAAGCTTTCTCACCAGTAAATTTACCTGAATGGTTACTAATAGCTTTTCCTATTCCAATAAATTTATCAATACCTTTATTGTTTATCAAGCTTGCAACTTCCTCATAAAGGTCATCATCATTTTGTCCGCTCTGCAGAATATCTGAAAGGATCACACTCTTTCTTTTATGTTGATTCTGCTGATTTAGAAAATCCAAAGCTATGTTTAAGGAATTAATATCAGAATTATAGCTATCATTAATAACCGAGCAATGATTAACCCCCTCTTTCATCTCAAGGCGCATTGCTATTGGCTGGAGACTAGTCATTCTTTGCGTTATAATATCATTGTCATATCCAAGATACAACATTGTAGCCCAACAATGGATTGCATTTTCAAGCGAAGCATCGTCAGTAAAAGGTATTATAATACTAATTTCATCACCTCTGTAAATCGCTTTAATTGTCAAAGTGTTATTTCTGTTTCGTATCGGTTTTTTAACCAAAAGGTCGACATCCTGCTCCTCCTTACGACTCCAGGTAAATGTATTAATGTTTCCAAGTATTTCCGATTTGATAATTGTCTCCTGAATAGCAGAATAATCAGGACAATAGATTAAAGTATCAACTTTTGTAAAAAGCTTCAGTTTCTCTCCTGCTTTCTGATTTATGGTAATAAAATTTTCGCTGTGTGCAGGGCCGATGTTTGTAAAAATCCCGATTGTTGGATTTATTATCCCCCTTAGCCTGTCCATCTCGTCAGGCTCTGAAATTCCGGCTTCAAACACAGCGAAGTCAAAATCCGGGCGCATTTGCCAGACAGATAATGGAACGCCTATTTGCGAATTATAGCTTTTCGGACTTCTTATGATCTTCTTATCGGGGCTCATCAACTGAAACAACCACTCCTTAACAATTGTCTTTCCATTGGAGCCTGTAATGCCAATAACAGGGATATCAAAGTGCAGACGATGCCGTGTGGCAAATTTCTGAAGAGCATCGAGTGTATTTTCAACCAAAATATAGTTTGCATCCGTATGTTCCACTATATCCTCAGATACAACAAAATTTCTGACACCCTTTTCGTAAAGTTCATTTAGATATTTATGCCCGTTATTTTTTTTTGAAACCAGAGCAAAGAAAAGGGAATCCTCAGGAGTAACAAGTCTTCTGGAATCAATTAGAATGTCAGAAATAAACTTCCCTTCAGCTCCTTCATTAATAAGCTCACCATTTGTGAATTCCACAACATCACTTATCGAATATTTTACAGAAGACATAAATTATTTATCTAACCTGATTGTTGCTCCGTCCATCAGTCTTTTTCCCATTTCCATTCCCGCCTATCGGTAAAGGATTTTTTGAAATCTCTTCGTAGATTTTTCTATTTCTAAAGATATTTACAGCAAGATATAGAGCCTCCCGGAATGAATCGGGAGAAGCTTTTTTCTTTCCTGCAATGTCAAAAGCAGTTCCGTGAGCAGGAGATGTTCTCACATAAGGAAGACCAGCAGTAAAGTTAACACCGGTACCAAAAGCAAGTGTTTTGAATGGCAGCATACCCTGGTCGTGATAAAGTGAGATTACACCATCAAATTTTGTATAATTTGCAGAACCAAAAAAACCATCGGCAGGATATGGCCCAAAACACAAGATTTCTTCATCATAAGCCCTTTTTATTGCCGGGATTATTATTTCTGTCTCTTCATTTCCAATAACTCCATCGTCACCAGCATGAGGATTAAGCCCAAGAACTGCGATTCTGGGTTTAGTAATTGCAAAATCCTTTATCAAAGATTCATTCATAATCCTGACCTTTCTCAAAATAAGGTCTTCAGTTATTGCAGCCGAAACATCTTTCAAAGGAATATGGCCGGTTATTATCCCGATTCTCAGATTTTCACTCACCATCATCATTAAATAATCTGTAGCATTGAATTTATTTGCCAAATATTCAGTATGGCCCGGAAATAGAAATGATTCGGAGTGAATGCTCTTTTTATTAATAGGAGCTGTTACAAGTACATCAATTGAGTTATGCAATAAATCCGATACTGCTTTCTCAAGAGCAAGGACAGCAAGCTCGCCTGCTTTCTCTGACAATTTTCCAATCTCAATCTTTACTTCCTGATCATAACAGTTGATAATGTTTACACGATTCGGATTTGCCAGATCGGCCTTACGAACCAGGTTGAATGAGATATCTGTATAATTGAGTGTCTTACGATAATATGATGCAATTTTTGAGGAACCGTAAATAACCGGTGTCATCATCTGCAACATCCTTTTGTCAAGAAAAGTCTTAATGATTATCTCATAACTGATTCCGTTAAAATCGCCATGCGAAATACCAACCCTGACCTTTCTTTCTTTATCTTTTTCTTTGTTTTTTATCATCATATAAAAATTTATGGCTGCAAAGATAAAAAATTGAACAGCAAGATTTAAACTTTACTTTTTATAAAATCGAATAACAACCTCACGCCAACCCCTGTACCACCTCTGGTGCTATACTTGTACGGCTTCCCAAGAAAAGCGGGGCCTGCAATGTCGAGGTGAATATACGGATAATCAGTAAAGTGCTCCAGAAACTTTCCTGCAGTAATTGCACCGGCTTCCGGCCCACCGATATTTTTAATATCCGCAATATCAGATTTTATCTCATCATAATAATCCTCCCAAAGAGGAAATTCCACAAGACGTTCATTAACATTTTTACCACTCTTTTTTAAAAGGACAAATTCCTTGTCAGCACCCGAATTCATAACAACAATACCAAATTTTCCAATTGCTCTCATCGCAGCTCCGGTCAGAGTAGCAGCATCAATAACAAGCTCAGGATCATATTGTTTAGCATAACTCAATGCATCAGCAAGTATCATTCGGCCCTCAGCATCGGTATTAACTACCTCCACCTGTGTTTTATCATACATTGTAATCACATCGCCACTTACATAGGCATTTCCATTTAA
>JAOZOC010000574.1 GCA_029933495.1 Bacteroidales bacterium | reverse complement strand
TGTCTTTGCGAGCACAGCGAAGCAAACTCTTAGAACCCCGGAGAACATAAGAACAGAAAAAGAAAAACAGAAAGTGCCAAAGATTACTAGTAATGATCCGCGAATGACACAAATTCCCACGAATTATGGATTAAGTTCAATTGCCACAACTCCGAAAACTTTCGGAGCAAAGTCACAAAGACCCACTAAATTAAAAGTATAAACAATTAACATTCTTCGTGATGCCTTTGTGCTTTCGTGTCTTAGTGGCTAATTATCATTATTTTATTATTTCAAACTACAATAACGGCAAGTACATATCCACTAATTTCACTAATTAACACGAAAAAAGCAATAATGACTATAAACCAGAAAACAAAATAATTATGGCAAAGAAAGTATCACCGACAAATACAAAAGCACAAATTTTGGATGCTTATAACGAATTGTTAAAAGAGCTTGAAGCCAGGGTTAATGATAATCCGAAGGAACAAAAAGAGCGTTTGGAGAAAAAAGAAATAGTTAAAAATGCCGTGGCAAATACAGAGAAAAATATTTCTAAAAATATAAGTACGTTGAAAGCAAATCTTTTGGAGTCGCTGTCGGATATTGAGAAGGATTTAACCAATGAGTATAAAAGACTGTCTGATATTAGACAGGCTATTGAGATAGAGAAGAAAAACCTTGAAGACCTCTATGAGATTACTGCTTCTACCGATACTCTTGCAGCCATATTGCTGGCACAAAAGGAGAAAAAACAGGAGTTTGAAGAGGAAATGGCTTTACGTAAAGAGGAGATGGAAAAGGAGTTTGGCGAAAAGAAAATACTTTTGGAGCAAGAGATAACTGCTTTACAACAGCAGTTGGAGTCGGAGAAAAGGAAGACGGTAGAAGAGCTCAAAGAACAGAAGTCGGTAATCGAAAAAGACCGCAAGCGGGATGATGAGGAATATCAATATAATCTGAAATTGAAACGTAAAAAGGAACAAGATGATTATGAACAACGCAAAGCCGCTCAGGAACGAAAACTGACTGAAGAGAAAGAAAAATTCGATAAAGAAATTGCCGAAAGGGAGATTGCTGTGAAACAGGTCGAAGACGAACTGAAGGAATTGCGCCTGAAAGTTGAGAGTTTCCCGAAAGAACTTGAGAAAGCCATTACCGATACAAAAAAACAACTTTCGGTTGAGTTGGAAACTAAATATAAATTTGAGACTGAACTTCTTGCAAAAGAAACTGAAGGGGAACTGAAACTTAAAGACTTAACGATCAAATCGCTTGAATCGAAAATAAAAGAACAGGAAAATTTGATTAAACAATTGAACCAAAAGGCTGACAGTTCCGAAAAAACCGTTAAAGATATTGCTATAAAAGCCCTCGATACGGCTTCCAAAGTTCAGGTTGTGGAAAAAGAACCTGCAAATAAAGATTAGTTACAATCAAATAATGTATAATAATTAACAGTCTTCGTGATGCCTTTGTGCTTTCGTGTCTTGGTGGCTAATTATCATTGTTTTATTATTTCAAACTACAACTACGGCAAGTACATATCCACTAATTTCACGAATCAGCACGAAAAAAAGTAATATTGAATATAACTGATCTGCAAAATATTATATCACAAGGTGAAAGCGAAACGTTGGAGGTTAAGACATCTTTTAACAAGGCCGTTATAGAGACTCTTGTTGCTTTTTCAAATACAAGGGGAGGAAAGGTAATAATAGGTGTCAACGATAAAAAAGAGATAGTTGGGGTGTCAGTAACTAACGAAACAGTTCAAAAGTGGATAAATGAGATCAAGCAAAATACAGAACCTGCTGTTTTTCCAATAATTGATATTGTTAATACGGAAAATAAAACAATAATTATTTTAACTGTAAATGAATTTCCAATAAAACCTGTGGCTTTTAAGGACAGGTACTTCATAAGAAAGCATAATTCAAATCATAAGTTAAGTGTTGATGAAATCAGTGAACTGCGCTTTACAAGTTTGAACTATTCTTTTGATGCTTTCGAGGTGGAATCACGATTTGAACAACTTGATAGCAATTCATTACAATATTTCATTGCAAAGGTTAAAGATAGCGGCAGATTTAAGCTGACAAATAATGTTGAGCAGGATCTCATAAAGCTTGGATTAATAAAAAACAATAAACTAACACGTGCAACAGAATTGCTGAATGGTTTAAGAATTATCCTGATCTGACTTATAAGATGCAAGACCTTGAAGGATATATTAAATTAAAGATTTTTCCTGTAAATGTGCCTGTAAATGTGCCTGTAAATGCCAGGCAAAGAAAAATGATATATGATATAGTGAAAGACAACCGAATAACTCAGGCAGAATTGGCTGATAGATATAACGTTAACAGAGAGACTATTAAAAGAGACTTGAAAAAACTTAAAGAGCTAAACCTGATAAAGCGTATCGGCCCCGCTAAAGGCGGTCACTGGGAGGTGATTGATAAATAAATCCGGAATGGGAGGATTTGTTTTACGAGCTGTAGAGAAGACTGCTGGCAGATTGCATCGCTTCGCTCGCAATACATTGCAACTTAATAAACTAAATTAAAACCTTTCGTTTCAAAAGAACAATAAATACTAAAACCTTTCGTATGCACGGAAAGATATTAAAATGAACCGGGGACGATTAACAGAAATATTTTTTGATCAAAAGGAATCTTTTAATTCAAAAAAAGGG
>JAOZOC010000573.1 GCA_029933495.1 Bacteroidales bacterium | reverse complement strand
CGGGCGTCAAGCCTGCAATTAATGATAAAGTTAACTGTGGAATCGCCATCGAATCATGACGTTGATTGTCATCCGGACAAGGGGAAATTAATAGAACCTTCATAGTATAATATTTGATTTATTCTGGCTTTGCTAATTTGCCCTACCAAAAAAGAATTGGCAAAGATATAAAGTTTTCAATTATTGATTGACATTAAATGCAGACTCTATACACTATTCACAATATCTTCAGTACTATCTTACCTGCTTAATTTGTCTAAAAACAATACTTAACACTTTTTCAAAATATCTTATCTGTTTCACTTCTGAAGAAGTTACAAAACAAATTGAAATCCCTTCTTTTCCTGCCCGTGCAGTTCTTCCGCTTCGATGGGTATAATACTCCTCATTATCAGGTAGCTGGTAATGTGCTACAAACGAAAGTGCTTCAATGTCGATACCTCTCGCTGCCAGATCTGTTGCAACAAGTAATTGCAAACTACCCTTTTTAAATGCTCTCATCACTTTATCCCGTTCTTTCTGTAACAGGTCACCGTGAATAGCATCGGCAGATACATTTTTAGCAATAAGTTGCTTTGCCAGTTTTTGGGTAGCAGCTTTGGTTTTGCAAAACACCAATCCCCTGTTTCCCTTCTCCGATTTTAAAAACTGCATTAAAATATTAAGTTTATCACCTTCCTCACAAATAAGGTATTGATGCTCTATATTTTTATTCACAACATTTCTGCCGCTCACCTCTATTCTATGTGCATCAGCTGACATATGCTCGTTTACAATCTGCTTTATCCCGTGAGGCATAGTCGCCGAAAAAAGCCATTTATTTTTTGCATTCGATAAAAAGCCAAGTATTTCGTCCAGCTCTTTTTTAAAACCCATACTTAGCATCTCGTCTGCTTCATCCAATATCACGATTTCCACATTGCGAAGATCTACAGCCTTTCTCTTTACCAGATCAATTAATCTGCCGGGTGTCGCAACAACAATGTGCGTTGGCCTTCTCAGGGCACTTATTTGTCTCTCTATCTGTGCACCGCCATAAACCGCCTCCGTAAAAATCTTTTCAGTGTATTTTGTAAACTTAAACAACTGCTTTGCAACTTGTTGCCCCAACTCTCTTGTTGGACAAAGAACAAGTCCCTGAATCACTTTTCGACCGGGGTCTATCCTTTGAAGCAGAGGCAAACCATAAGCCGCAGTTTTCCCTGTGCCTGTCTGAGCTTGCCCTACAAGATCAGTATTAGTAGTTAATAATAGCGGAATAACTGTACTTTGAATTTCCGTAGGTGTAATAATATTAAGATCGTTTAAACCCTTAATAAGGTCTTTGTTTATTCCCAGCTTTTCAAAATTTTCCAAAACGTTGTATTTTTAATTTGCTGGCAAAAGTACACATAAATCAAACCAGTAAAAATGAACGCAGATTTTTTATAGTTTTTATGATCTATACAGATGCTTTTATCACAATTAATCATAACAATCCTGACAATCAGCATTCCATTTAAGAAACCACAATTCCGCTGTTCAGGGTTTTAGCGAAGGTATGTGAGGTAGCTGATCTTGCTCTTAACTATAAAAACGACATATTCAAACAATTAACCTACCTTTGCCACATTTTTGAAAACATATGACATTTAACGATTTAAGAATAATTGAACCAATCCTGAAAGCTCTCAAGGCTGAAGGATATACACACCCTACCCCGATCCAGCAACAATCTATCCCAATCCTGCTTCACAGAAAGGACTTGCTCGGCAGCGCACAAACGGGCACGGGCAAGACGGCTGCTTTTGCCATACCAATTCTGCAACACCTCTATCTTGACCGGCAACGAAATAGTGGCCCGCCCAAGATAAGAGTACTCGTTGTTACTCCAACACGTGAACTGGCAATCCAGATTGGTGAAAGTTTTTCGGCTTACGGGAAATTTACAAGGATTAAAAATACAGTTATTTTCGGCGGAGTGAAACAGGGCAAGCAAACACAGGCACTGAACAGTGGCATTGAAATCCTCATAGCAACACCGGGGCGGCTACTTGACCTGATGAATCAGGGCTTTATCAATTTGAAGGATGTTAAATACTTCGTTCTGGATGAAGCTGACCGGATGCTTGATATGGGTTTCATACACGACATTCGCAAGATAATTGCCAAATTGCCGGTAAAACGACAGTCTTTGTTTTTTTCGGCAACTATGCCTCCGAATATCGTGACACTGTCGCGAAAAATTCTGGACAATCCTGAAAAAGTTGCTGTGAGACCGGAGCAAACTACTGCAGAAAAGGTAGATCAGTCAGTATATTTCATAAGCAAAAAAGGTAAAATAAAGTTATTGGTTCACCTTTTACAAACAGAGCCGGTTGAATCCGCATTGATCTTCTCAAGGACAAAACATGGGGCTAACAAAATTGTTAAATTGCTGGGGAGGGCAGATATCAGTGCCGATGCAATCCACGGCAATAAATCTCAGGGTGCCCGACAATTAGCACTAAGCAATTTTAAAAGTGGACACACAAAAGTCCTTGTTGCAACTGATATAGCCGCCCGCGGCATTGATGTAGAAGAATTGTCGCACGTGATCAATTATGATCTGCCAAACATCCCGGAGACTTATGTACATCGTATTGGCAGGACTGGCCGGGCAGGAGCCAGTGGAATCGCGCTTTCATTTTGTGATACGGAGGAAAAGGC